>NZ_JAJBNQ010000020.1:0-88512 GCF_020538025.1 Blautia sp. MSK17_66 | reverse complement strand
TTCCTTCCAGAAAGATATTTCCGTTCACTACGTTTGTTGTATAAGATTTTCTTGATGACTTCTTTGATTTGAAGCGTGGAAATCCTGCGGATGGTTCATGAAAAAACTTACGGAAAGCACTTTCCAGATGCATCTGTACATTTGCCAGTGCTAATGAATCCACCTCTTTCAGCCAGGGATATTCTTTCTTATACCTGGCTGGTGTATTCCTTAACATCTTCTTTTCTTTTTTATAATGTTCTATCTTATCTGCAAGCATACAGTTATAGATAAATCGACTGCAGCCGATTGTTTTTTCTATCTGCACACGTTGTTCTGCATTTGGATAGATTCTTATTTTTACTGCCCGGTTTATTTTCCTCACCTTATTTCTATATGTTGATAAATGATTTCAATCATTGCTTTTGAACATTTTGTTCTTTCATTATAATACAAACCCGCCACCAGAACAAGTGTTTCTTCTCTTTATTTACAAGATTCTTTTGAGCATTTATGCTCAGCTCCACAATTCATCTCACTACCTGAAGATGTAGGAGAATTCTTGCTAAGCTTTGTTAAATATAGCCGCTTTTTATGGTTACTTATAGATAAAATTTATAAATAGTGTTATACTATAGTTTAATTAAACATATGTGAGGTAATCTTATGCAAAAAATATATCTGGATCAGGCAAGCACTTCCTTCCCCAAATCCCCCTCTGTTGCAGACGCCGTTTATCAGTATCTATCCGGCTGTGCTGTCAATGTAGGACGCGGAGGCTATCGTGCCGCCTACTCTGTAGAAGAACAGATTTTTGAGACAAGAGAACAGCTTCGACGCCTGTTCCATTTTACATCCGGTAAAGGAAAAAATGTGATCTTCACACAAAATATCACCATGAGCCTGAATATCCTGCTCAAAGGAATCCTCAAACCAGGAGATCATGTTCTGGTAACTTCCATGGAGCACAATGCCGTCATGCGTCCACTTGTCCAGCTTACGAAGCAGGGAGTGACTTTTGACCGTATCCCCTGTGACCATGAGGGTAATCTTCTCCTTGAAAAAGCAGAAGCACTTATAAAACCAAATACCCGGCTTCTGGTCTGTCTCCACGCTTCCAATGTGTGCGGAACCATCATGCCGCTTCATGAAATCAGTGCCTTCTGTCAGCGCCACGGACTGCTTTTTATCCTGGACAGTGCTCAGACTGCCGGTGTTTTTCCTGTCAATATGGAAGAATTAAAAATCGATGCACTTGCATTTACCGGTCACAAAGGACTCAGAGGCCCACAGGGAATCGGTGGTTTTCTGATTCAAAGTGAGCTTGCCGGCAAAATGGAACCTCTCCTGAGCGGAGGCACGGGAAGCATTTCCCACACAGAGGAGGTTCCCGCCTTTCTTCCGGACCGTTTCGAGCCCGGAACTCCTAATATTCCGGGAATCCTCGGTCTCCATGCCGCACTTACTGACCTGGAAAGCAATTCCATGCAAGAGACTTTCCGACATGAAATGAAGCTCACAGAACAGTTTATACAGGGGATTTTGTCCCTCGACCCGACAGAGACAAAGCTTCGCGTCATTGGAAAAAAAGATACTCAAAACCGCTGTGCTGTCGTTTCCATTCAGACTCTTGAAGTTGACATGGCACGGGCTGCCTTTGAACTGGATGACACCTATGGCATTATGACTCGTGTTGGGCTTCACTGCGCCCCCAGTGCACATCAGACCCTGGGAACCTATCCTGCCGGAACACTCCGCTTCTCTTTTGGTCCGGAAAATACTTCCGAGGAAATAGAAACCGCCATTCATGCACTGGACCGGATTACTGAGCTTTAAAACAAATATTCATTTTCAGGAGATTTTTAGTTATGGAATTCAAACAATTAGAAGCCTTTGTCGCTGTTGTTGATTATGGCAGTTTCTCTGAAGCTGCCAGACGACTTTATCTGACACAGCCTACCATCAGTACACATATCCGTTCTCTCGAGGAGGAGCTTCATTCCAGGCTCATCCTGCGCACCACCAAAAAAACCACAGTCACCACGAGAGGCTATCAGCTCTACGACAGTGCTGTCCGGATGCTTGAGATCCGCAACAACCTCCTGGAAAATTTCACCGGATCCCAGAAGCACATGATCGATCTCGCCGCCTCCACGATCCCTTCTTCCTATCTGCTGCCAGAACTGCTCGCAGGTTTTGGAACTTCTCATCCGGACATTTATTTTCATTCGCTCCAGACAGACAGCGAGGAGGCCATCCATCGTGTTCTGGACGGTACTGTAGACCTTGCCCTTGTCGGACAGAATACCGGCGATGACAGCTGTATCTTCACGCCTTTCTGTCAGGACACCCTTGTAGTCGCAGCTCCTGTCACGGAACGTTATCTGAAGCTCAAAGAAAAATCTGCAGAATTCCAGGAATTTCTGCATGATCCGATCATCATCCGTGAAAAAGGCTCCGGCACTAAGAAGGAGATGGATCTTTTTCTGGAGAAGATCGGTGTCACTCCTTCCGAACTGAACGTGATCGCCAGAATGAACGATCTGGAAAGTATTAAGAAATCCATTGTCAACGGCCTTGGTATTTCTATTCTCTCTGCCCGTTCTGTCACAGATCTTGAAAAAACAAAACAGATTCTTCTGTTTCCATTAGAAGAATCTGTTCATGAACGAAGTTTTTATATTGTCTACAGCAAAAACCGGATCCTGAAACCACATGTGCGGCAGTTCATGCATTACGTCCAGAATTTTTATCAATAAATTTTACCAGCACTTTTTGCAGGCTTCATATCCCTGACTGCGTGCCTGGGCTTCACTCTCCTGCCAGGCTTTATCCGGATTCATCTTTCCGCAGTTTGGAATGCTGTGGTACTTGCTTCCGGTCTCAGAGATCCAGACCATAGTGCCCTGTGTATCCTCTGTTTCTGTACCATTGTCTGCATTCTGTGTACTGTCTGACCCGCCAGAATAACGCACACCGGATCCTGAACCTGCATCATAGGAATCTGATGCATCATCTGCACTGTCCGAACCGGCACTGTAATCATTACAGGGATCCTGATTCCAGGTGATCGTACTTCCGTTCGAAACTGCGATCACAGTTCCCTGATCATCCGTCCGAAAAACCGGAATATTCATATCAGAAAGCTTTTCCATTGTCTGTGCGGTCGGATGTCCGTAGGAATTTCCCTTTCCACAGCTTACCACTGCCCAGGACGGAGTGGAGGCTTCCAGAAGATCCCAGCTTGTGGAGGACGCCGAACCATGATGTCCAAGACAGAGCACATCACAGTCCAGACTCTTTCCTGTGCTGATCATATCCTGCTCACTGGTTTCCTCTGCGTCTCCCATAAACAGAAATCCGTTATTTCCATTTACCAGGCGGATCACCACAGAGTTATCATTACTGTTTTTTGAAATTCCGGAAGGCGCCATGACTGTGAAGCTTCCTGTTCCGAATTCATAGGTGTCTCCGACAGACGGATATTCCACAGAAAGACCATTTGCTGTCGCAGTATTCATAAAGGTATTAAACAGTTCTGAAGTATGCACATAATCAGATCCCAGAATATGCTCCACCTCAAAATTGTCAAGACATTTGACAAGACCTCCCAGGTGATCCTCATCATAATGAGAGGAGATCATATAATCAATTGTGTCTACCTGCTGATTCTTAAGATACTCTACTACCTCATTTGCATGCGAACGATCCCCTCCGTCATAAAGAAGATTCTCCCCTGCTGACTGTACAAGAATCGCAAGTCCCTGACCCACATCAATAAAATGCACCGCCATATCTCCCTGGCCTGCCGCCTCCACAGAAGCCATACTTCCAGAAAACAGAAGGGAACATGCAAGCAGCAGCGACAGTAGCAGACCATACAGTTTTTTCTGCTTTTTCATATTGTGCTCTCCTTTCAGGCAGATTTTGGTATCTGCCTCTTTCTCTTTGGAATTTCCGGCCATTCCATATCTTATCGAATACGCTCTGCCGGATAATCGTTAAATAATTACAATTCTTCTATTCTTCTCTGAATCTGACGGCTTACATCTTCAAACAGAAGATCTCTGTTGTATCGAATATATCTCTCGCATTCATAAGTTTCAAGGAAACGGACACAATAGAAATCGGTGTTGATACCAGAAACAAACATTACCATTTCCTGGCTGTTATAAAAAGCAGCTTCCATAAAATCAAAGGCATATTCCAATGTATTTCCAGCCTGATCCCACTCATCTTCCCAGGAAGTACGTTCCTCCCCAAATGCTTTTCGAAGAATTTCAAACGCCTCTTCTCCCTGCCTGTCACTGTACTGTTTCAGAAGCTTCGCATAATTTTCCAGATATGTGACAGCTCTTCGTGTACAGACATCCTCTCTTCGCTCCAGAAGCCCCTCCTTCTGCTTTTTCTCACGTTCCTTTTTCAGATCAAAAATATAATCCTCCAGCCTCTGTGCCATATTTTCAGATGGCAGTGCTGTTTTCAGAGCTTTCAGTACTTCAAATACTTTTTCAAGGACATCTTCCCACAGCATGACCTTACGCACGGCCTGTCTTGTACCGGAGAACAGAAGATTGACCACACTTATTTTTTCATCGAAAGATGCATGAGAGACTTTTTTGACCATTGCCTCAGAATTCTTGCCCTGAAGAATCTCGGTGATCTGATAATCCTGCTGATATTTCTGATACAGTTCATAATACTCTGCAAATTCTTTTGCAATACGCTCATGCTGGATATACTGGATCACCAGAGCTTCTGTGATATCTTTCCCAAGCTGTTCACAGACTTCCATCATTCTGGAAAGATCCTCCCAGCCTCGCGGAGTCGCAAACTGTTTTCCGTCAATCGTTGTCTCCATCCGATAGAAACAGTTGTTCCGAAGTTCCAGATAAGAAAGAATTGCCGGATGCATATTTTCTTTATATGCATACTCACGCCAGGCCTGATAATCCGGCTCTACCATGATCTTTTTTACACGGTCCAGAGTGACAACATCAAATTCCCGGACAGATTTGTTATATTCCGGTGGATTTCCTGCTGCCACGATCACCCAGCCTTTCGGAATCTCATGATTTCCGAAGCTTTTGCACTGGAGAAACTGGAGCATTGCCGGTGCCAGTGTCTCAGAAACACAGTTGATCTCATCAATAAAAAGAATTCCCTCGTCAAGTCCAGTCTCCGTCATACGGTTATAGATACTCGCAACGATCTCACTCATCGTATATTCTGTCGTGGAATATTCTCTGCCGCCATATTCCTTCTTTGAAATAAACGGAAGTCCGATCGCACTCTGTCTGGTATGATGTGTGATCGTATATGCAACCAGGGCTACCCCACATTCTCTTGCCGCCTGCTCCATGATCTGAGTCTTTCCGATTCCCGGTGCACCAAGAAGAAGTACCGGTCTCTGATGAACACCCGGTATCACATACTCTCCATACTCATCTTTCATAAGATACGCTTTGACCGTATCCATAACTTCCTGTTTTGCCTGTTTAATATTCATAATAATCTTCTGTCCTCTCTAATGCCTGTATATCCAAAATCAACTTGATCGCCCACGGCGGTACATCCACATCCCGGTAGTCATCTTTCATAAAAACAAAAGCCGTGTCATATGGCGGCATCTTTGCCGGAAATACTCCGTACCCGTCTGTAAAATACAAAAGCCCCCGAAGCCTCTGAAAAGCTCCCATTTTCAGCAGATGCTCCACATAGGCAAATGCAGGGCGGAAATCCGTTCCCCCAAATCCTCTGACTGTAAAATCCGAAAGATAAGCCTCCATCTCTTTCTGGTTGTGGATCACCTGATCATCCTGGATCTTCTCATCACACTGGATGATATGAACCTGTATTTTACGGAAAAAACTCTCCGACTCTGAAAGTACACTGTAGGTTTCCTCCAGGAACCTGCGGATCAGGCTTCCATTGCAGGACATGGAAGTATCGATCACGATCACAAAATCTTCGATTTTTTTCATTTCTTTTGTTTCCAGCGGTTCTATCAGAGGCATATTTCCATAGGTTTCCATGCCAAAATGATAATAGATCGGATCAAAAGAATCCATATCTACCTGCATTTCTTCCTTCAGTACAGAAAATTTGCGCAGAAATTCCCGGTAATCATAACGTTTTCTGTTTTCTGCCTGCAGATGCTCCACAAGTCCCGGTGAATCACCGGCAGCCTCCTTGGAAAAAAGTTCCATCTCTGTCTGCATTTTGCGGCGCATTTCTTCCCATTTTTTCTGTCGATCAGACATTGCGCTGCGATTGTTCGGTGTATACCAGAAATGATGATCATCCTTTCGAAACTCCTGCTCCAGCCGGACAAGCTCTTCTTCCTCACATTTCAAAAGTACATAGTACAGCTTTTCTGCGGTCAGTACCTTCTGATTCTCTCGCCACTTCTGATAGCATTCCCGCCGGAAACTGTTCGGTCGGATATAAACCGGTTTCTGGTAAAGCTCATCCAGAATACTCTCTGCTGCAATATCTGCCGCCAGATCCCAGATTCTCCATTCTCTCTCCTTCCTGCTCCACAAATGACAGAAAAGACAGTGCAGAAGTTCATGGAGATACAGCCTGTTGATCTGAATCTTGTTCTGCATAAACATGGGAAGCAGCCACTGCGGCGAAACATAAAGCAGCTTCCCATCTGTGCCGATCACCTGTGTTTCTGCTGACGGCACAACCTTAAGTCCACTGAGTGCACTCTGAAAAAAGTGCATGGAAACAGCCAGTTCATTGCGGGAATTTCTGAAAATATCCTGACAGATTTCCAATATCTCGTCCTCTTTTTTTCGCTGCTCATGAACAAAATTTCCAAATTTATTTTTTTCTTCTCTGCTCACAGTTCAAACGCCTTTCTCTTTTTTCTTCCATGTTTCTGCAGCGTGTCCATCAGAATGCTGACCCATCTGGAATCTCCGGATCGCTGAGCACGCTCCAGCATCTTTTCTGTCTGCTCTCTGTCCGGAGTGATTTTGTCAAGAATACTCTGCATTGCCTCGTATTCCTTATTTTTCCCAAGAACACCGACCGCATGCTCTCCATGTTCATGAAGATAGTCGATATATTTCTTTTCGGCTGTCTCCGTCAGATCCATAGGATATAAAATCCTGTCCAGTGCAAGCTTCAGAACAATCTCTTCCTCCTCCCATGCTTCCGCATAGGGAAAAAGCTTATCATATTCCAGAATATTGAGTTTCTTATGAAGAAAGCTGTTTCGATAACGGATTCCACTTCCATGCACATGATTTTCCAAAATCCTTGCCGGTGTATTTTCCACACCTTCCTCAAAGAATTCCGGAAACCAGAATCTTCCCTGCTCTCCATTTCTGTCCATATCAACTCTCAGCGTTTCCGGAAGCTCTGTCAGAATATCTCTCAGACTGGACTCTCCGTCTTCATCTGTTTTCACAGAAATCCTCTCAATTCTGTGACATCCTGTCAGTGCTCCGGCTCCGATATCTCTCAATTCCCCGCCAAAACTGATTTTTCTGAGACTGAAACAGTTATAAAACGCATATCTTCCGATTTTGCGAAGATACTCTGGAAGGATCAGTTCCTTTACGATATTTCCGGATATCTCCGGCATCCCATTTTCATCGGTAACACGCTGTCCGTTATCTGTACAAAAATTCCCGCTCAACTTACACTTTTCCAGATCCTTTCTGTCAATATGATCTGAAAAAACATACGCGCCAAGCTCCGTCACCAAAAGTCCCTCCAGCATCTCCGGCACTTCTACGATCTCGTCATTTCCAAATACCCGGTCTATACAGATTCCTGTTTTGTTTCTTCTATATAAATATATCATTTCTTATTCTTCGCCTGCCTCGCCTAAACGGATTTTTTCCATCTGTGCCTGGAACTCTTCCGGCATATGTTCAAAGAGATACGTCTTGCTGCTCTGACGCTGCTCATGCCACTGTGCTCTCGCATTTCTTTCTGTATCTTCGATTTCTTTCTTAAGTCCCTGTGCCGAAATCCTGTGTGCTCCCTGCCCCATGATGATAACCTGCTCAAGTCCATCCGAGGTCGCAACCGTCACCTGATACTGCCGTCCGATCTTATGGACTGTCTTTTCGATGTACTGATCCGCCGTTTCCGCCTCCCTGGTATACACAACATAAATATTGTGGTAGGTAAAAACCTCCTCCACATGCCCCTCAACCTTGTAAGCATCAAAGACCAGGATCAGTGTACATTTACGATAACCCTGATAATTACTCAGGATATCCTTGAGCTTATCACAGGCCGCATGAATATTTTCTTTTGCCAGCTCATTCAGTTCTTCCCAGGAAAAAATAATATTGTATCCATCTACAAGAAGATATTCTTCTTTACGGGGCCTGCCCTGTCTGCAACGTACTGTCGGTGCTGTGGAATGTACCGTTTTTTTCTGGAATGCTGTCCGCTCATGTTTTACAGGACCGAAGGTTCTCTCAAAGATCGCCTGAAGTTCTTCCTCCTCTTCATAGCTTCCACTGTAAGAAAATTTTCCGTTTTTTCCACCACTGTACCTGGAAACACTCGCATTTTCCACCGCTGTACCCGGATTTTCCGCACAATCCACATCATCATACCAGCTTTCGCCGCTCATTTCGTCAAACGCCAGCCCGCTGTTCAGATGCATGTAGTCTTCAACCTGATCCCACGGCACAACAAATCCGGCTCCATGTGCACAGAATACAGAACCTGTCGGATTCTCTAGATCCCCCTCCGGATCATATCCTATATTTTTGACGATTTCCTCCTGGTTCCTGCAGGGGGCATATCCTTTGAGTGTGCAGAAAAGCTTTCCTGTGCCATGTGTGTAGGCAACCACTTCCTTCTGATAATCACGCATCTGGGATACTGCTGCAGTTCCCTTAAGCACAGCAGTTGTTCCGTCTGTCTCCGGCGACTCAAAACTTCCCTGCATCTTCTGAACGTCTGCCATTGCTCTTCCAATCGTCTCTGCCGGCACTTCGAGCCGGAATTCATAATACGGTTCCAGAAGAATGTTCTTTGCTTTTCGAAGTCCCTGACGGACAGCACGGTAGGTTGCCTGTCGAAAATCACCGCCTTCTGTATGCTTCGTATGTGCACGGCCTGTCAGAAGAGTGATCTGTACATCCGTAAGCGGAGAACCTGTCAGCACACCGAGATGCTCTTTTTCCTCCAGATGTGTAAGGATCAGACGCTGCCAGTTTCTCGCAAGCACATCCTCACTGCATACAGTAAAAAACTGACACCCGCTTCCCGGCTCTCCCGGCTCTATCAAAAGATGAACCTCCGCATAATGACGGAGCGGTTCAAAGTGACCCACACCTTCTACCGGTTCCGCGATTGTTTCCTTGTAGACTATGCTGCCCGCACCAAACTCTACCGCTGTATTAAACCGGTCCCAGATCAGCTTCTTAAGGATTTCTATCTGTACTTCTCCCATCAGCTGCGCATGGATTTCTCCCAGCTGGCTGTCCCAGAGGATATGAAGTTCCGGCTCTTCCTCCTCAAGCTGCCGAAGCTTCTGAAGCATCTGATGCGGATCACAGTCCGCCGGAAGCTGGATCTGATAATTCAGGACAGGCTCCAGAACAGGAAGTTCAGACTCGCTTTCTATTCCAAGCCCCTCGCCCGGATAGGTTCTGCTAAGTCCTGTTACCGCGCAGACAGTTCCCGCATCTGCCTCTGTGATCGTTGTGTATTTTGCCCCTGAATACAGCCGGAGCTGATCTGCCTTTTCTTCCCAGTCCTCCTGTTTCTGTTTTACACCAGGCAGAGACTGTTTCCCTCTAGATGAAAGCAGCGTCTTTGCTTTAAGGCAGCCTCCTGTGATCTTCATATAAGTCAGACGGTTTCCCTGCTCGTCACGTGCAATCTTGAATACTTTTGCCCCAAACTTTTCCGGTCTTTGCGGCTCTGACGTATATTTCTGTATACCATTCCAGAAATCCTCCACGCCTTCCGCTTTCAGTGCAGAACCAAAATGGCATGGAAAAAGTTTTCTCTGAACAATCAGTTCTCTGATTTCTGCATCATCCACACTTCCTGTTTCAAGATACTTTTCCAGAAGCTTTTCATCACAGACTGCAATATTTTCCATCTGTTCCGGATCAAGAAGATATTCTGTAGAAGTATCCCCTTCTGTTCTTCCAAAGTCCACACAGTTTTCATGCAGATGGGTCTTAAGGTCCGTAAGCAGTGCATCCCTATCTGTTCCATTCTGATCCATCTTGTTTACAAACAGAAAGACCGGAACCTTATATCTCTCCAGCAGCCTCCACAGCGTCATCGTGTGGCTCTGCACACCATCCATACCATTGATCACAAGAATCGCATAATCAAGTACCTGCAGCGTTCTCTCCATCTCCGCAGAGAAATCGACATGTCCCGGTGTGTCCAGAAGTGTCACTTCCATATCCTCTGTCTTAAGGATCGCCTGCTTGGAAAAAATCGTGATCCCACGTTCCTTTTCCAGTTCATAATTATCCAGAAAGGTGTCTCCATGATCCACACGTCCGATCTGCCTGATCACACCGCACAGATACAGAAGTCTTTCTGACAAAGTTGTCTTTCCGGCATCTACATGTGCCAGAATTCCTATCACCAGTTTTTTCATTTTTTTCTCTTCTTTCGAGTCATTCTTATTTTCTCAGGCTTCCTCTGTCACTTCTTCCATATACATAGGTGCAAGTCTGCGCACTATACTTTCACTGACAGAGACCAGCGTTGCAACATCTTTTTCCTGATTATTCAGGTAGGCATGAAAACATCCCTGGATGCAGAAAGAAAGCATGATGTCCTTCTCTGCATCATTCTGATAATCAGGATATTTCTCACAGATCAGCCGTTTCAGTTCTGTCTCCAGGCAGTCACCAAGGCGGGCTTTTTCTGTTCCCGAAAACAGAAGGTTGATCAGTGTATTATTGGAGATCAGTGCCATATAAAGATTCCGGGTAAACACATCCGGATTTTTAAACGGAGAATCCTGCTGGCTGGAGATATTCTTGAGCACAGTTACAATGGTTTCGGATTCCATCTTATCTGACAGAGCATAAATATCTTCATAATGGCTGTAAAATGTTGACTTATTGATCGCAGCCAGGCTGCAGAGTTCCTTCACCGTGATCTTCCCCAGTGGTTTGCGGGAGCGTAATTCCAGAAAAGCATTCTTGATCGCACGTTCTGTTTTTTCAATCCTGATATCCATATTTTTCTCTTTTCCGACGGTTTATTTCATAGGTTGCTTATCCGTCTTTCTCTTTTTATTGTTGCTGGACAAACCGTTTTTGTCTATTTATAGTATAATTAAAAAAACAACTCTTGTCCATTACAATCACAATTATATTAAGGAGAATATGCGTATGGATTTCTATGGATTTTACACAGGAAAAATTTTTGATGCTTATCAGTATCTTGGTGCACATACAGAAAAACACGGAGTAACCTTCCGCACCTTCGCACCTTCCGCATCCAGGATCACCGTGATCGGTGAGTTCAACGACTGGCAGGAAGAAGAAATGAACAAGATTTATGATGGAAATTTCTGGGAATGCCACATTCCGGAAGCAAAACCTGGACAGATGTATAAATATCGTATTTATGACCGCAGCGGAAATCCGGTCGATCACTGTGATCCTTACGGTTTCGGCATGGAACTCCGCCCGAACAGTGCTTCCATCATCCGTGATATGAACCGATATAAGTTCAAGGATTCCAAATGGATGCAGAACCGCAGTGACTGCCGTCAGAAACCACTCAACATTTATGAAATTCATTTCGGTTCCTTCCGCAAGCCATCTGACAAAGCAGACGACTGGTATACCTACGAGGACATGATCGACATCCTGATCCCGTATCTTACCAAAAACGGATACAACTATCTTGAGATCATGCCTTTAAATGAATATCCATGTGATGAATCCTGGGGATATCAGGCAACCGGATTTTTCAGTCCTACCTCCAGATATGGAACTGCCGACCAGTTAAAAGCCTTTGTGGATGCCTGCCATAAACATGGGATTGGTGTTCTGATGGACTTTGTTCCTGTCCACTTTGCAGTGGATGCCTATGGTCTGGCAAATTATGACGGAACAGCCCTTTATGAATATCCAAACTCTGCCGTAGGTGTCAGTGAATGGGGAAGCTGCAATTTCATGCACTCCCGCGGTGAGACAAGAAGCTTCCTTCAATCCTGTGCCAACTATTGGATGAGTGAGTTCCATATGGATGGAATCCGCATGGATGCAATCAGCCGTGCGATCTACTGGCAGGGTGATCCGGCACGCGGTGTAAATCTCAACGCCGTAGAGTTTCTCCAGTATATGAACCAGGGATTAAAACAACTCCACCCGTCTGCAATCCTTACAGCAGAAGATTCCACTTCCTTCCCGAAGGTTACTGATCCTGTTTCTCAGGGTGGGCTTGGTTTCGACTATAAATGGGATATGGGATGGATGAACGATACACTTGATTATTTCCGTACCAGTCCGGAATATCGTACAGAGAATTATCACAAGCTCACCTTCTCCATGATGTATTATTATGATGCACGTTTTCTCCTTCCTTTGTCACATGACGAGGTGGTTCACGGCAAGGCAACGATCATGCAGAAGATGAACGGAGATTACGATAATAAGTTCCCGCAGGCACGTGCCCTGTATATGTATATGTATGCACATCCGGGCAAGAAGCTGAATTTCATGGGAAATGAGATCGGCCAGTTCCGTGAATGGGATGAGAAGCGCGAACAGGACTGGATGCTGCTTGATTATCCGATCCATGAAGGATTTGCCCGCTTCATGAAAGATTTGAACCATCTTTATCTTGAACACCCTGCACTCTGGGAAAAGGATTACGAAGCAGACGGCTTCCGATGGATCGACTGTCATCAGGAAGCAAACTGTATCTATGTCTTTGAACGAGACAGTAAAAAAGAAAAAATCATTTCTCTGTTCAACTTCTCTGACCATGAACAGATGTATGAACTGAAGCTCCCGGGCGTTACCAGCCTTAAAGAACTTCTGAACAGCAATCTTGAAATTTACGGCGGCACACAGAAACGCAAGAGTACAGTCAAAACACTTGAAAATGACCGAATCCTTTTGACTCTTCCGCCATTTTCGGCTGTATATTACACTCCTGAGGTTTAAACTTCATAAATTTAGGGGGACATATCCTTTTGATATGTCCCCCTGTTTTTACTGTCTGCCATAACGGACAGCAAGTGTTTTCATTTCTTTTTGTAATTCTTTTGTGAACTGTCCTCCTTTTAATCTCCATTTCCAGTTCTTTCCAAGTGTGGAAGGCTGATTCATACGTGCAGAATTGTCAAGTCCCAGATAATCCTGCATTGGAATGATACACAGATTAGCAACACTTCGCATTACCAGACAGATCAGATCCTGACAAAGTTCCTTTCCGGAATCTCTGAAATTATTCAGATACTCACGAACCTGTCTTCTCTCTGCCGGAGTGATATCCTCAAGCCAGGAAACCAGAGTTTCATTGTCATGCGTTCCCGTATAAACAACACAGTTTCTCGGATAGTTATGAGGCAGGTAATCACTTGCATTTCCTGTATCGCGTTCATCAAAGGCAAACTCGATCACCTTCATGTTTGGATAACCACTCTCCTCTACAAGCTGTTTTACGCTGTCTGTCATATATCCAAGATCTTCAGCGATGATCTCTCTGTCTCCCAGTCTTGCTGAGATTGCACGGAACAGGTCGATTCCCGGGCCTTTTTCCCACCAGCCGTTTTCTGCTGTCTTGTCTCCATATGGAATTGCATAGTATTCATCAAATCCACGGAAATGGTCGATTCTTACGACATCGTACAGACGGAAGCAGTTGGAGATTCGCTTGATCCACCATTCATAACCGGAGTTGCGGTGTACTTCCCAGTTATACAGAGGATTTCCCCAGAGCTGTCCTGTTGCGGAAAATCCATCCGGCGGGCATCCTGCAACCTGTGTCGGGCAATTTTTCTCATCCAGCTTAAAGAGCCACGGATTTGCCCAGGTATCTGCACTGTCCATTGCCACATAGATCGGGATATCGCCGATGATCTGAATGCCGTTTTCATTTGCATAAGCTTTGAGTTTCATCCACTGCTGCCGGAATTTGAACTGCAGATACTCCTGAAATTCAATCTCAAAATACATTTCTTCTCTGTAATAATCCAGTGCATTCTGCCAGCGAAGACGGATATCCTCTGCCCACTCGCTCCACGGAATGCCTCCGAAACGCTTCTTCACCGCCATGAAAAGTGCATAGTCTTTAAGCCACCAGGCTTCTTCTTCCTGGAATTTACGGAATTCTGCATCCATATAGATGTCACTTTTCTCATATGCTTTACGCAGAAGGAGCATACGTCCTTCATATAATTTTGCATAGTCTACGCTGGTCTCATCTTCGCCAAAATCTACTTTGTCACATTCTTTCTTTGTCAGTACGCCTTCTTCGATCAGATCTTCAAGACTGATAAAATACGGATTTCCTGCAAATGTAGAGAAAGACTGGTACGGCGAATCACCATAGCTGGTCGGTCCAAGCGGAAGAATCTGCCAGTAGCTCTGTCCCGCTTCCTTAAGTGCATCCACAAATTCATAGGCTTTCTTGTCAAAACATCCGATTCCATATTTTGACGGCAGACTGCTTATCGGAAGCAGCACGCCACATTTTCTGTTCTGTCCCATTTTCTTTCCTCCCATGTATTCCTAACGCGGAAAAACCAGGCGTCCACTCACGCCCGGTAATCCTGATTATCCGTTATAGTTATTTTGTCATATATGAAGCAGAATCGTCAATGTTCAGAATTGATGGTTTATGTTAAATTTTTTAGATGTTTTGACTAATCTGAAAATGCGTCGATTCCTTTCTCTACTTTCCATACATTTTCCGGCTGCATCTGTTGCATATTTTTGAATATATTTTTTGCATTTGCGGGATACTACTTTCTGAATAGTGCTACTGTTCACAGCAACCTGGTCATAATTACTACTTATCATTATAAAGGAGCATTTCTTTATGAAAAATAAAATTCCGCACAGTTCTTCGCCTTCCAACCAGGAGATCATGGATTCTTATGATTTTCTGGCAAATTCCGCATCCACCCAGGACTGCACCGGTCTGATTCCTTCGGGTCCGGTGAATGAGGATGAGTTAACGTCTTATGAGACGGTTTACCATTATCTGCCGCCCCAGATCAAAAATTCCAAAAAGAAACCAGAAGACAGGAAACATCTGTAAACAGACTCAAAAGTCCCATAAGGTCATATTAGACCTCAGGGACTTTTGCTGTTTTATTTTTCAGCTGCTTTTGCAGCATATTCTGTTGTTACAAGATTTTCGTATGGTACACGTTCCTTCAGTTCACCTGCATCTTCCAGGATATCTTCCAGAAGCTCAAAACTTTCTTTCTCGAAAATGAGATTTGATTTCCAGGTATCCTGATCGTAATAACGTTTTACGATAGTTGTAACTGTGTCGAGGTCTGTTTCCGCAAACTGAGGAGCAATCACCTTAGCGATTTCTTCTGGTGTGTGTGTCTGGACGTATTCCATGCCTTTCTGGAGAGCATCTGTAAATTTCTGGATAATTTCAGGGTTCTTCTCCATGTAACTGGTCTTTGCACTGTAGGAAGTATATGGAACATATCCGGAATCTACACCGAGAGAAGCCACCACATATCCTGCTCCTTCTTTTTCCAGTGCTGTCGCAGACGGCTCAAATTCCACTGTAAAGTCTGACGAAGTGTCTCCCGAAAAAGCTGCTGCCGTGGAACCAAAATCAATACTCTGATCGATCATCAGATCTTTCTGTGGATCCAGACCGTTTTTGCGGAGAATATACTCAAACACCATTTCCGGCATGCCGCCTTTACGCCCGCCAAGAATTTTCTTATCTTTCAGATCTTCCCATTTAAAATCCGGCATTTCTTCTCTTGCCACAAGAAAATTTCCGGCACGCTGGGTCAGCTGTGCAAAGTTTACAACAGGATCCGTAGCTCCCTCCTGATAGGCATAGACAGATGCTTCCGCTCCCATAAATCCAATATCTGCCTCACCGGATATTACAGCAGTCATTGTCTTATCTGCTCCAAAACCAGTCACAAGTGTCAGATCCAGCCCCTCATCTTTAAAATATCCCTCTTCGATTGCCACATACTGCGGTGCATAAAAGATTGAATGTGCCACTTCATTTAAGGTAACTTTTGTAAGCTTCGGCTCCTCTTTCTTTGCAGCAAACACTCCCATCGGTAGTGCAGTCACCGACAGAACGACTGCTGCCGCCAGTGAAATCCATTTTTTATTTTTCATGCAGATTCTCCTTTACCGACTTCTTCTGTTAGAGTATGCAGAGAATAAAAGATTGTGAAGGCATTCATAATTTGTTATAATTTTCTGAAAGGAATTACAGCCGCCATTTACCATAAAAATTTCGAAGGTAATATTACTCAGACGAAAGGCACTTATATGGAAAAAAATCTTACAGGCAATTACGAAAAACAGATATATATCGGAAGAGACTTGTTTTTGAAATATAATCAGGATATGCTGATAAAGAAATATAAATTGAAAAATGACGACGCATACCTGTACCTGAATTATATCGGAACAGAATATCGGATCAGCCGCTCAGATGGTTCCATCGAATATATAGCCGAAGGCATCTGGAAAATCTGCAAAGAATATTCAATTGTTATGACGATCTACGACCTGCTCTGCTACTCAGAAGATAAACCGCTTCCTCCGCTTACAGGACAATGGCAGCCGGTAACCAGATTTATTCCCACCGGAAGCAGTCCGTCCGGAGATGTGTTTACCCCTAAATATGAAGCAGCATTCTCCGGCAAAGTAAATGCCGTCAGCCAGGCCTGTCTCTGTCTGGGAGGGGAATTACAGAAACGCCTGGCCGGGGCGGATCTGACTTTTGAAATGCCTGTTATGGGAGATTTCTCTGTGCTGTTCCAGTTCTGGGACGCTGATGAGGAATTCCCGGCAAAAATCTTATTGTTGTGGGATAAGGTATCCTTATCGTATCTTCATTTTGAGACGACCTTTTATCTCCAGGGAGATTTACTTGAAGCGATATTGCAGAAAGTCAACAGTTAATCTTTTCGTAGCTGTTCACAGGTAATATCCCGCGAGGTGTTTTGCCATGGATATGGCAAAATCCCGAGACATACGGGGCAAAATGCCATTCTCCGTCAATCTTGCCATGTTTCGACAAAAGCCTTATAATAGAAGCTACCTGTATCAAATCATAGTTTTAGGAGGTTAACAGCATGAAGTTCAATCCATTCTGTATGTGCTGTGCTGTCAGCAAACAGGAACAGAAAATCCGTTCCTTCCAGGATATGGACAAAAAAGTCGAATATATGAAAAAGGTCATGGACCGTATGGCATCTATCGACGAGGAAGACTGTGCTCCCAGTGTCTCTATTGAATTAAAAAAGATGTTCAGTGACTTCTGGGATCAGCCTATGGAAGATTACAGTTCTGCCAAAAAAGAATTTAACCAGCTTATGCTGGATCTGGAGGATTCCCTTGAAGAAAAGATCCGTCATTCTGACGATCCGCTGGAAACGGCACTTCTTTATGCCCGTATTGGCAACTACATTGATTTTGCCGCACTTTCAGATGTAAACTCTGATACCGTTCTGACTCTTCTTGAGGAGGACAACAAGGATCCTCTTGATACACAGGAATATCTGCACTTTCGTAAAGACCTGGATTCTGCTTCCCGTCTTGTCTATCTGACAGACAACTGCGGAGAAGTGGTTCTTGACAAACTGGTCATCAAGCTTCTTAAAGAACTCTATCCAGAGCTTGACATCACGGTGATTGTCAGAGGTTTTCCTGCGATTAATGATGCAACCTTTGAGGATGCCCGCGATATCGGACTTACTGAGATAACCCGCGTGATCGGAAACGGAAATGATGTTGGCGGTACCTGGCTTCCCCATATCAGTGCCAAAGCCCGTGAAATGCTTGAAACTGCTGATCTCATCATTTCCAAGGGACAGGGCAATTATGAAACCCTTCATGACTGCGGACTGAACATCTATTACCTGTTCCTGTGCAAGTGTGAATGGTTCCAGTATCAGTTTAAAGCCAGACCACTGCAGGGTATGTTCATAAACGAACGCCGCATCTGACAGGTTGACGAAACTTTTCCCCCTTTTCGTCAATCTGTCAAGAATCCTCCGGAATCTTTGTAAAAATCTTCACTGGTATCACTCCCGGGTTTTCGCTATACTGATAACAGTTCAAAACGAAAGCAAAAACTATTACAAATATTTTGGAGGAATAAGAAATGGCAAGTTTATCTTTACAGCATATTAACAAGACATATCCAAACGGTTTTGAAGCCGTTAAAGATTTCAACCTTGAGATCGAAGATAAAGAGTTTATCATCTTTGTAGGACCTTCCGGATGTGGTAAATCTACTACACTTCGTATGGTAGCCGGACTGGAAGAGATCACTAGCGGTACCTTAAAGATCGGTGACAAAGTTATGAACGATGTAGAGCCGAAGGATCGTGATATCGCAATGGTATTCCAGAACTACGCCCTGTATCCTCATATGACAGTATATGATAACATGGCATTCGGACTGAAACTTCGTAAAGTTCCGAAGGACGAGATCGACAAAGCAGTTCGTGAAGCAGCAAGAATCCTTGACCTTGACAAACTTCTTGATCGTAAACCGAAGGCTCTTTCCGGTGGACAGAGACAGCGTGTTGCCATGGGACGTGCTATCGTTCGTAATCCTAAGGTATTCCTTATGGATGAGCCGCTCTCCAACCTGGATGCAAAACTTCGTGTACAGATGCGTATCGAGATTTCCAAGATCCACCAGAGACTGGGCGCTACCATCATCTACGTAACACATGACCAGACAGAGGCTATGACTCTTGGTACCAGAATCGTTGTTATGAAAGACGGAGTTGTTCAGCAGGTAGATACACCTCAGAACCTGTACCAGAAACCAGGCAATCTCTTCGTTGCAGGATTCATGGGATCTCCGCAGATGAACTTCCTTGATGTTCAGATCAAAGAAAAAGGTTCTGACCTCGTTGCAGTATTAGGCAAGGATGAATTGGTTATCCCGGCAGCTAAAGCTAAGGCACTCAAAGATGGCGGCTATGTAGGCAAAACTGTTGTTATGGGTATTCGTCCGGAAGATGTTGCCGATACACCAAACGGTTCCATGTCTTCTACAGTTAAGGTTTATGAGCTTCTCGGTGCAGAAGTATTCCTGTACTTCGATGTAAACGGAACTCAGATCACAGCTCGTGTTGATCCTGGCACAAAAGCAAAAACAGGCGATCCTGTTAAATTCGACTTCGATATGGAAAAAACTCACTTCTTCGACAAAGATTCTGAGCTTGTTATCACAAACTAAGATAAATTCATCAAAATTTAAAACCCGGGGGATTTTTCCCCGGGTTTTTGTTTTTCAGAAAGGAAGATATTATGTCTATACAGAGAACTTTGCAGAAATGTATGGAAGACTGGAAACAAATCAGCAATCTTGATTTCTGTCTTCTTCAGGAGGATAATTCCGTTTTTGTCACTACCTGTCAGAAACGGCTTCCCTCTCTGAACAAGCTCGCTGATTTTCGGAGCGATCCTGCATTATGCATTGCCAACAGCACTTACTGTCTTTACAAAATCCTGGATCGGGATGAACTTCTGTATATTCTGATCGTATGGGGAAGCAGCGAAAATGCTTCTACGATTGGTGAACTGGCTGTATGCCAGATCAGAAGCCTTATTGAGGCTTATTCGGAAAAAAATGATAAAAATGCTTTTATGCAGAAACTGCTGCTCGGCTCTTACAACGAAGTGGAGGCTTTTAACAAAGCCAAAAAGCTTCATGTCTCTTCTACCTGCCAGAGAGCTGTTTTTCTGGTTGAGACCAAACAGACCGAAGATGAACATGCACTGACTATGATCCGGAATATTTTCTCTGCCAGAACACATGATTTTATTACATCTGTGGATGATAAAGGGATTATTATTGTACGAGAACTGGTTTCTACTGAGACCTATGCAAATCTGGAAGCTACAGCCCATATGCTGGTCGATATGCTCGGTTCAGAGGCCATGACACAGGCCTGGGTTTCTTACAGTAATGTGGCAGACAGCCTCAAAGAGCTTGCAAACGCATATAAAGAAGCCAAAATGGCTCTTGAGATAGGCAAGATCTTTTATTCTGAAAAAAATGTATTCGGATATCGAAATCTTGGGATCGGCCGTCTAATCTATCAGCTTCCGGTGGAAATCTGTGAGATGTTTATCGAAGAAATTTTTAACGGTGAATCCCTGGATGCGATCGATGGAGAAACCCTGAATATTATACGGACATTTTTTGAAAACAATCTGAACTTGTCTGAAACATCCCGACAGCTGTATGTCCACAGAAATACTCTGGTATATCGTTTTGAGAAAATACAGAAGAAATTCGGACTGGATCTCAGAACCTTCGAGGATGCGATGACATTCAAACTTGCGATGCTTGTCTCAGGATATCTGCGGTATATAAACTAAAAAAAGAAGGCTTTTGCGAAATGCGAAGGCCTTCTTTTTTCATTTTAACAGCATGAGATGTTCCGGAGGTAAATATAAATATGCCGGGAGATTGAAATCGGAGGACTCCTGGAAATTAGATTTTGGCCGCATCCACCAGAGAACAGCCTTTGAATCTGCATCCGGACATTTAATAAGATATTGATGTTCGAAGGTAGTTTCTATATATTCCTGCACTTCAAATGGAATGCAATTCTGCCCATCGGTTTCGACAGGTCTGATCCAGTGCCCCCTGATGGCAATATGAGTAAATTCATCTGTCACTTCCCGGGCAGTGCAAAGCCTGATTCCCCAGTCAATCGCTTCCACCTCATAAGATCCAAGCTTACGGATCCTGGAGTTGTTTTTGCAGCCGGTAAGACGGGCAGCCTCGATGAGCCCCGGCTGTTCAAAAATCCGTCTAGTCTCTCCGAAAGTCAAAGTTCTTCCGTCTTTAAGGAGCATAAGCTCTTTACAGAACCGGAAAGCCTCATCTCTGCTGTGCGTTACCATGATCATATCACCCTGATATTGTTTCAGGAAATCTTCCATATCTTTCTGAAGCGTATCTTTGAGATAACCGTCAAGTGCAGAAAATGGTTCATCAAGAAGAATTACCTCAGGCTCACCGATCATCATTCTCGCCAGAGCCACCCGCTGCTGCTGTCCACCGGAAAGCTGAGACGGATAACGGTCCTCCAGGCCTTCAAGCTGATATCTTCTGATGAAATCAGTTACTTTTGCATCCAGTGTCTCTTTTGCACCGCGAAAACCGCATGTAATATTATCCCTGACTGTCATCGTCGGAAAAAGTGCATAATTCTGAAACAGATACCCGATCCGGCGATCCTGTGGTTTGAGATTGATTTTTTTTTCGGAATCAAAGACAGTTTTTCCATTGATGACGATCTTTCCTTTATCCGGCTTTTCAATTCCGCAAATGCATCTGAGCGTCATACTCTTGCCGCTTCCGGATGCTCCAAGTATTCCTGTCGCAGAACTTTTGCTGTCGAATGCTGTCTTTAACGAAAAACCCCTGAAGTTCTTTTCTATTTCTACATGTACTGCCATCAGATCCACCTTCTGCTCTTCATTCCCCTTCCGGAGACGATATTGATAAGTACCACGATCACAAATGAAATCACCACGATCACCACAACCCAGAAACCGGCAACGTCATAATTTCCTGCTGCGGTTTCTGATGCAATGGCCACAGATACGGTTCTTGTCTTGCCAAGGATATTTCCCGCAAGCATGGAAGTCGCACCATACTCTCCGATTGCTCTCGCAAATGCCAGCACAGTTCCGGAGGCAATTCCCGGACCCGCAGCCGGTACGATCACCTTCCAGAAAATCTTTCTGTCACTCATTCCCAGAGTCTGTCCTGCATAGATCAGGTTCACATCCACCTGTTCAAAGGCTGCTCTGGCGTTGCGGTACATCAATGGGAATGCGATCACTGCTGCCGCGATCACACATCCCTTCCAGGTCTGCACCACCTTAAAATCAAAGCTGTCCATTAAAAATTTACCGAATGGCCTCCGAAGGCTGAAGATCAGCAGAAGAAAAAATCCTGCAACAGTCGGCGGAAGAACCAGCGGCATAGTGAGAATGCCGTCCAGAATTGCTCTTGAAGCCGGTTTGAGCTTCATGATTTTTCTTGCACAGAAAATTCCCAGAAAAAAGGCAATTGTCGTTGCAACTACACCTGTCTTTAACGATATCCACAGTGGACTCCAGTTTATTTCCTGTAAAAATTCCATCGTTTCTCATTTCCCCTTTATCAGAAAAAGAGGCAGCTGTAACTCCTGCCTCTTTCTGACTGTTTGTCATATTCAAGAATGCTTTACGTATTATTCTGCTGCTTCTTCTGTCGCAGCTGCCTCTGTAGTCTCAGCGTTTTCTTCTGCATCCTCCGCTTTTTCTTCTGCTTTGTATGGTGTAAATCCATATTCTTCGAATACTTTAAGAGCTTCATCTGTCTGGAGATATGCAAGGAAGGCATCTGCAGCTGCTGCTTCAGAGTCAGAAGCCTCTTTATCCTCTGTCAGTCCCACCGGATAAAGAACCGGTGTCTTAAGAGATCCTTCCGGAGCTTCCGCAATGATATCTACTTTATCTGCAACAGAAGCCGCATCTGTTGCATATACGATACCAACTTCGTTACTTCCCTCACTCACGGATGCAAGAACTTCTGTTACGTTCTTTCCTTCGTTGATCTCCATCTTATTTACGTCATCTTCGATTCCCAGGTTCTTAAAGATTTCACGTGCATACTGTCCAACCGGTACATCCTCTCCTGCAAGAGCGATGTTCGCTGCATCTGTGATATTCTCAAAGCCTGTTACCTTTGTCTCGCCACCCTTTGGCTTGATCAGGACAACTTTGTTCTCAAGAAGATCCACTACAGAATCTTTCTTTGCCAGTTCTTCGTCTACCAGTGCATCCATCTGTTTGGTTGCTGCTGAGAAGAAGATGTCACATCTGGAACCTTCTTCGATCTGTGTCTGAAGAGTTCCTGAACTGTCCGCGTTATACAGGATGTTTACATCCGGATAATCCTCATTGAAATCCTTCTGGATTTCTTCCATTGCATTGTTCAGACTGGCTGCAATAAACACATACAGATCACCACTTGTATCCTCTGCTGCTGCCTGTACACTTCCTGCGCTCATGCCTGCTGCAAGCAAACCTGCAAGCATTACTGAGATCATCTTTTTCTTCATATTTGTTCTCCTTTGCCTTTTATTGTTGTGTTGTGTTTCGTTTTGTTTCGTTCTGTTTTGTTTATTTTAGCTCAAATAGTCATTCTTGTCAAACTATTTGCTCTGTGCTATGATAGAAATTGTTAATAAATACCAAAAATATTTTTTAGGAGGAAAATTCAATGAAATTAAGTGCACGTAATCAGTTAAAAGGAAAAGTGATCGACATCAAAAAGGGAGCTGTCAACTCTATCGTAACCCTTGATATCGGTGGCGGCAATATCATCGTTTCTACCATCTCCTGCGCCGCTGTAGATGAACTCGGACTGGAAGTAGGCTCTGATGCTTATGCAGTGATCAAAGCTACTAACGTTATGGTTGGTATTGATGAATAAACTTTATACTGCTCAGGAAATCGCCGACAAATTAAAGATCAGGAAAACAACCGTATACGAATTGATCAAACGAGGCGAGCTTCCCTCATCAAAGATCGGCAAACAGCTTCGGATCAGTGAAGACCAGCTTTCGGAATATCTGAACAAAAACAGGTCTGATTTAGAATCACAGCCGGTCTTTCCTGATTTTCAGCCGGAAAGTTCCCTTCTGAAAAGAGATTATCTTCTGAATTCCAGCGGACTCATCATCAGCGGACAGGCAGCTTCCGTCATGGAACTTCTGATCGGGCAGATGGCTTCACATCCTCTGGGGCTTCCGGTCCTTCATTCTCATATGAACAGCTACAACGGTCTTTATTCTCTGTATTTTCATAAAGTCCATGCCGCTGTCGCCGGAGTTTTTGCAGAAGATATTCCTCCACTGCTTCCAGGTATTTCACTCGCTGCGCTTATGCTCTATGAATTTTCACTCGGATTATATGTGGCAAAGGGAAATCCCAAGAATATTTCCTGCATCCGTGATCTCACCCGCAGTGATATTATTCTTGCAAACCGTGAAAAAGGCAGTACCAGCCGAATTTATCTGGATAAAAAACTGAAGGAACTTCAGATTTCTTCCGCATCCATATCCGGATACCAGAAGGAATTTGTCTCTGATGTTTCCACTTCCGCTTTTATCATCAATAAAAATGGAGATACTGCCATTGGAGAAAAGGCTGTGGTTCTCAAAACCAACCAGCTGGAATTTGTTCCACTTCTCACAGTTCCCATGTACCTTGTCATGGAAACCGCGTCTCTGAATTCTCCTGGATTTCAGGCTCTTATCGATATTGCCCGTTCTGAAGAATTCAGGATGTCCCTTCACAGCCAGAATTGTTATGATACCACTCATACAGGAGAACTGATTTACTTATAGAATTCTTGTAGCTGTTCACAGAATATTACCTGTGAACAGTTACAGTTTTTTAATTCGTTATTAATAATCCCAGTCAGAACTGCTGGATTCATCTGTGTCATAATCACCGCTGTCGCTTCCCTCATCAACATAGTCATTATCATAACTTCCATCGTCATAGCTTCCGTCGTCATAGTCTCCATCATCACTGCTGCTATCATCGTTGCTGTCATCATCGCTGCTGCTATCATCGCTGCTGCTATCATCGTTGCTGCTATCATCGTTGCTGCTATCATCACTGGAAGTATCATAGCTGGAGTCACTACTGTCGCTGGAAGTGTCATAACCGGAGGTACTGCTGTCACTGGAGGCATCATCGCTGGATGTGCTACTGCTATCATCAGAATTTTCATCACTGCTTTCCACGGAATTACCTCTGGTATCTGCTTCTTTTTTCGTAGAAAGGCTCATATAACGCAGATATACGGAGGAACCATCCTGATCCAAAAGAAGTGTGGCTTTCTCCATATCTCCAAAGTCCACGGAATAAATCTCATAACTGCTTCCATCTGCAGTAACCAGCTTCATATCATATTTTAATGAGCTTTCTGAAGTTTCTGTACTGTTTTCAGTGTCTGTCTGTCCTGACATATCAGAGGAAGAACCATTATAATACATCTGTACCTGTTCAGCAGCCTTAAACGCCGTTTCTGCTGAGAGAAGGTTATTTCCCCAGTCTCCCTCATCGTCTCCTGAAACTCTCAGATAGAGTTCCCTGATATCATTCTGAAGATTATTGGTAAGATAAAGAAATTTCGCCTGTGCAGTCTTATTTCCAATCATCTTTGGTGCCGGTGTAGAAGTCGGCAGTGGTGTCGCAGTTATTGGCATCACCGTAGGTGTCGGTGTTGCCATCGGAGTCGGTGTCACTTCCACTACATCACCGCCAGAGAATCCGCATCCTGCCATTGTCAATGCCATAGCTGCCGCTGCTGCCACAGCAATATATTTAGATTTATTCATAGTTTCAACCATCCTTTCTAAATTACATTACATTCAGATTCTGTCTTATTTTCGCGTCTATTATGACACTGTTTTTTTTAAATGTCAAACCGGAGACTTAACCCAGAAAATTTCTTCCGGCAAAATATCCAAGGACAAGGATACCAAGAATGATCCTGTACCATCCAAATGCTTTGAAATCATGTTTCTTGATATATCCCATCAGGAACTTGATCGCAATAACAGAAACAAAAAATGCTACCACCACTCCTGTCACCAGTGTCAGAATCTCAGCAGGTGTAAAAGCAAATCCAAATTTTACCAGTTTCAGAAGGCTGGCTCCGAACATAACCGGAATTGCCAGAAAGAAAGTAAATTCTGCCGCTACAGTTCTTGAAGTTCCAACAAGGATTCCTCCGATGATCGTGGAACCGGAACGAGAGGTTCCCGGAACTACGGATAACACCTGGAAAATACCAATCTTGAATGCAGTTCCAAAACTCATATTCTCAAGAGAGGTGCAGGCCGGTTTTCTTTTCTTATTATAATTTTCGATCAGAATAAAGATCACACCATAAACAATCAATGCAATCGCAACAACCACATAGTTATTGAATTTCTCTTCAATGATATCATTAAATGGAAGTGCTATCACAATGGTCGGGATACATGCAACCAGGATTTTAAACCACAGGATCCACTTGTCTTTGTCACAGAACTTCTCTACAAAAGTCAGCACAATACGGGAAACAGGATTTTTGCGGGCAAGCTGCGCTTTTTTCTTTTTTGGGATCTGTCTTATGTAAAATGGCCATAATTTTCCCCAGTACAAAACTACAACTGCCAGAATTGCTCCCAGCTGAATGACTACCAGAAAAAATTCCTTAAACTCAGGCGTCATATCCATCTTAATAAACTCATCTACCAGGATCATATGACCTGTGCTGCTGATTGGAAGCCATTCTGTGATTCCTTCTACAATACCAAGGATCACGACTTTTATAAACTCCAAAACACTCATGTTTCTTTTCCTCACTGTTTTTTATTTTTATCCAGTTATTTTTCTGAACTAATATAGTATATTACAGTTCCGGCGGTTCGTAAACCTTTCCTTTGGATTTTGACCAAACTTTGCTGCTGCTTTATTGGAACATTACGAAGTAATTTCCTATAAAGTAAAAACAAAACCGGAGAAACATCTTCTGTCTCTCCGGTCCGTAAGTCCAGGATGCTGCCTGTCAACACATCCTGTTTAGTCTTATTTCGTAACTGCTCAGTATCCTCACAGTTACATTAATTCATTTATCTTCCTGCGATGGTTGCGATATCAACCAGTGTCAGATTATGAAGGTCTGTATTCTCAAGGCTGGTTACAAGTGCCTCTGCTGTATCCAGACTGGTAAGAACATTGACACCTGTCTCGATTGCATTTCGACGGATCACAAATCCGTCTTTCTGATGCTCTACTCCCTGAGGAGGAGTATCGATAACAACATCTATCTTATGTCCGAGGATAAGGTCCATAAGGTTCGGTGCCGGCTGCTCCAGCTTATTGGTACGGATCGCTTTGATTCCGTTTTCTTTGAGAACCTTTGCTGTTCCTCTTGTGGCATAGATACGATAACCAAGTGCTTCAAAACGTCTTGCGATCGGAACAACCTCTTCATGATCTTCTTTTTTGACAGTGATGATCATATTCTTATGTTTCGGAAGCTTGATTCCGGCTCCGATAAACGCTTTGTACAGTGCTTCATTGAAGTTTTCTGCAATACCAAGACACTCACCTGTAGATTTCATCTCAGGTCCAAGACTGATATCTGCACCACGGATTTTCTCAAAGGAGAATACCGGCATCTTGATCGCGATATGCTTCGCTTCAGGCTGAAGTCCCGGTGTATATCCCATGTCTTTGAGTTTGTGTCCCAGAATAACTTTGGTTGCCAGCGGCACGATCGGAATTCCAGTTACCTTACTGATATATGGTACTGTACGGCTGGAACGTGGATTTACCTCGATGACATACACTTCTTCACCGCACACAATGAACTGAATATTGATCATTCCGATTACGTGAAGTGCCTGTGCAAGGCGGCGTGTGTACTCAGCAATTGTATTCTTTGCGCTCTGGCTGATTGTCTGTGCCGGATATACAGAAATACTGTCTCCTGAATGGATACCTGCACGCTCAATATGCTCCATAATACCAGGAATCAGGATATCCTCTCCATCGCACACAGCATCTACCTCGATTTCCTTGCCCATGAGATATTTATCCACCAGGATCGGATGCTCCTGTGCGATCTGGTTGATGATTCCGATATATTCTTCTACGTCTTCATCGCTGACTGCGATACGCATTCCCTGTCCTCCAAGGACATAGGAAGGACGTACAAGTACCGGATAACCAAGCTCATTAGCTGCTTTTTTGGCTTCCTCTGCTGTAAATACAGTCTGTCCCTTCGGTCTCGGAATCTCACATTTCTCCAGAATCTCATCGAACAGCTCACGGTCCTCCGCAGCATCTACATCCTCTGCGGATGTTCCGAGGATCTTGACACCCATCTTCATCAGTGCTTCTGTGAGCTTGATCGCGGTCTGTCCACCGAACTGCACAACTGCTCCGTCCGGTTTCTCAATATTTACGATGTTTTCCACATCCTCCGGTGTCAGCGGCTCGAAATACAGTTTATCTGCAATGTCAAAGTCGGTGCTGACTGTTTCCGGGTTATTATTTACGATAATTGTCTCATACCCTTCTTTTTCAAATGCCCAGGTACAGTGTACGGAACAGAAATCGAATTCGATACCCTGTCCGATACGGATCGGTCCGGAACCAAGAACAAGAACCTTTTTCTTATCCGGAGTAGCTTTTGCTTCATTTTCGGTGTCCGGTCCGCCATATACAGAATAATAGTACGGTGTAGCTGCTGCAAACTCAGCTGCACAGGTATCTACCATCTTATAAGCGGCCGTGATCTTGTAGCCCTGACGAAGAGCCTTGATATCCGCCTCTGTTCTTCCGCAGAGGTTCGCGATCACATAATCCGGGAATTCCATGCGTTTTGCATCAAGAAGCAGTTCCTCTGTAAGAGGCTGAGTCTTCAGTGCCTGCTCCATCTCTACCAGGATTGCGATCTTGTCAATGAACCATCTGTCGATCTTGGTGATTCGGTGGATGTATTCTTTGGAAATGTCTCTTCGGATCGCTTCTGCGATCTTCCAGATACGACGGTCATCTACAACTGCCAGTTCATCGATCAGCTCATCCTCATCCAGACCTGTAAAATCATAAGACATAAGGCTGTCTACATGCTGCTCCAGAGAACGGATTGCCTTCATAAGAGCGCCTTCAAAGTTATGGCAGATACTCATAACCTCACCGGTAGCCTTCATCTGCGTAGTCAGTGTTCTCTTGGCAGTAATGAATTTATCAAATGGAAGTCTCGGAATCTTAACTACACAGTAATCAAGCATAGGCTCAAAGCTTGCATAAGTCTTACCTGTGATCGCATTCGGAATCTCATCCAGAGTATATCCCAGTGCAATCTTGGCTGCAACCTTGGCGATCGGATAACCGGTAGCCTTACTTGCCAGTGCAGAGGAACGGCTTACTCGAGGATTTACCTCAATAACACAGTACTCAAAGCTTTCCGGATGAAGTGCATACTGTACGTTACATCCACCTGTAATTCCAAGCTCTGTAATAATATTCAGAGCAGAAGTACGAAGCATCTGATATTCTTTGTCTCCAAGTGTCTGGGATGGTGCAACTACAATAGAGTCACCTGTATGGACACCAACCGGGTCAATGTTTTCCATGTTGCAGACTGTGATACAGTTTCCTGCGCCGTCTCGCATTACCTCATATTCAATTTCCTTCCATCCTGCGATGCAGCGTTCTACCAGAACTTCTCCTACTCGGGAAAGACGAAGACCATTCTCAAGGATTTCTCTCAGTTCATATTCGTTGTTGGCAATACCACCGCCGCTTCCGCCAAGCGTATACGCAGGACGAAGAACAACCGGATAACCGATGGTTCTGGTGAATGCGACACCATCTTCTACGGTTGTTACCACCTTGGAAGCCGCAACCGGCTCACCGATCTTTTCCATGGTATCTTTAAATTCCTGACGGTCCTCTGCCTTCTTGATGGTTTCTGCTGTGGTACCGATCAGACGTACATTGTGCTCCTTGAGAAATCCTTTCTCCTCAAGTTCCATCGCAAGGTTCAGGCCGGCCTGGCCTCCAAGCGTCGGAAGCACACTGTCCGGTTTCTCCTTAAGGATCAGCTGTTCTATAACCTCCACGGTCAGCGGTTCAATGTAAACCTTGTCTGCAATGTCTTTATCTGTCATGATCGTAGCAGGGTTGGAGTTCAGAAGAACTACCTCCATGCCCTCTTCTTTCAGAGAACGGCATGCCTGTGTACCTGCATAGTCGAATTCTGCCGCCTGACCGATGATAATCGGACCGGAGCCAATTACAAGAACTTTGTGGATATCTTTATTTCTCGGCATGATCTGTTCCTCCCATCATTTCCATAAATCTGTCAAACAGGTAACTGGAATCCTGTGGTCCCGGGCAGGCTTCCGGATGGAACTGCACGGTAAAGATGTTTTTGCCTGTGTAAGCCATACCTTCGTTGGTACCGTCATTTACATTGACAAAAGCAGGTTTCGCAATACCTTTCTTCTCAAGTGCCTCCGCATCAACCACATATCCGTGATTCTGCGAAGAAATATAAACACGTCCCGTTGCAAGATCCTTAACCGGATGGTTTCCGCCTCTGTGTCCATATTTCATCTTATGTGTATCACCGCCTGTGGCAAGTGCCATCAGCTGATGTCCCAGACAGATTGCAAAAATCGGCACATCAGACTCATACAGCTTACGGATTTCTTCTATTATAGTGGTGCATTCCTTCGGATCTCCAGGTCCATTGCTGAGCATGATGCCATCCGGATTGTCAGCGAGGATTTCTTCTGCCGATGTCAGTGCCGGATAAATCGTTACCTGGCAGCCTCTCTCATTCAGAGAACGTGCAATGTTGCGTTTTGCACCAAAGTCCATGAGAGCAACCTTTGGTCCTTTTCCCTTGAGAACGTCTTTCTCCTGGCAGGTAACTTTCTCAACTACTTTTCCTGTTGTATAGGCTTTTAATCGGGGGATTATTTCATCTAAATTATAATTTTCATTGACTGTGATCATACCATTCATGGTACCTTTTTCACGAAGAATTTTGGTGAGAGCACGAGTGTCAATACCTGCAATACCCGGTATATCATGCTTTTCAAGGAAATGCTGGATCGTATCCACACTTCTGAAGTTACTTGGGATACGGGATAATTCACGAACAATAAAACCATCAATCCAGGGTTTCCTGGACTCCTGGTCCTCATAACAAATACCATAATTGCCAATCAAAGGATAAGTCATGCAGACAGCCTGTCCTGCATACGATGGGTCGGTCATTACTTCAAGATATCCTGTCATGGAAGTATTAAAAACAATCTCACTGATAACTTCTCTTGTCGAACCGATACTGGTTCCTTTAAACACATGGCCGTCTTCTAATATCAGAAATGCTTTCATATAATCTCCCTTTCTGTTTTTTATCTAAATCTTCGAGATTATATCATATGAATTTCACTTTTTCAACAGATTCCGATGCTAAAAATAATTCAGTTGCACTCAAAAACTTTTCTTCGGTGAATTGTTGCAGTTGAAAAGACAAACAAAAAAATTACACTAATTTTCAAATTTTCTCTTGACTTTTTGTGTTCTATGGGTTATGATAGTCAAGCAGTCGACGAGTGCGATTGATTATTATGAATGCAGGAGTGGCGGAATTGGCAGACGCGCAGGCTTCAGGTGCCTGTGGTCGCAAGATCGTGTGGGTTCAAGTCCCATCTCCTGCATTAATCAGACAATTCTACAGGATGTCTGGTTCATATGAAATGCAGGAGTGGCGGAATTGGCAGACGCGCAGGCTTCAGGTGCCTGTGGTCGCAAGATCGTGTGGGTTCAAGTCCCATCTCCTGCATTCTTTTTTTGCAAAAAATATCTTATATCCGAGCAAACTATTTCAGAGCAAAATCCCGGGATTTTCTGAGCAATTTCAGAATTCCCGGGATTTTATTTACTCCTTCTTCACAGAATCATCTGTAATCTGATATACATCCACATTTCCGATTGTTTTTACAAAAACAGCCTCTGCATTCTCGGCATAATACTGTCGTATATACTTAAGGGTCAGATCAATATTGTCATCCACCAGATAGACATTTTCATTATTGACCACATCTCTGTACGGATTTATGATCCCACGTACTTCCATGGCTCTGGTATATCCCGGCGTCCGGCATTCCCAGCCGCCAAACCAGTATACATTATCAAGAAGATTCTCAGGCATACGGTCAAAAGGCCCATAGCACACGATCTCTGACAGCATGCCGCTCTTTGCAAGATAGGTATGCTCCTTATCTGTTCCTATTGTTTCAAGAACCGCTCTCTGACTCACCCTTGCTTCCGGTATGGAGGATGTTGCGAGCCGCCAGTCCTTATACATCATGAACTGTCCCAGCACCACACAGATCATACACAACAGCACCGACACCTTTGTATTCATATATCTGACTTCTCCAGATGAAAAAATCCACAGCATCACAAGACATGCACTAAACCACAGACCCACATCTACACGATTGACCATATAGCGTCCCTGATAATACAGATAAAAATATACCGCCACAAGCAGCAGACATTCTGCCAGTACTGAAATTATAGAAAAGACATCTTTTTTTCCGCATAAGAGCCAGAGCACAGCAAAGACTGCAAAGAAATAAAACATCGGCATCCTGAGAAGATCGGACGGAAACCTTCTGAGAAAAGCAGTCACTGTCCGGATCGTCAGCGGTCTCTTCTGTTTCAGATCCACCAGTTTCTTCATGACCTCTGTATCAAATTTCTCTGTATCGTTGAAATTCCAGCTTTTGTATAATTCATATGCCTCTCTGCTGATCCCAAGTTCCTCGTAAATCTCCTGATTACTGTCATAATCTGGAAATCCATAATCCAGAAGTTCCGAACGCAGCTGGTTGAATTCCTGATATTCCTTCCATTCTGCACTCCGGTACTTTGAAGAATCCCACCTGTCCACACCGAATACACTCAAAAGAAGTACTCCAAATGTCAGAACGCAGATTTCAAGTCTGCGAAGCTTTTTGTTCCTGTACTTTCGAAGATCGAACAAAAACAACAATCCTGCCCCTGCCATCAGTCCACAGCTTGCCCAGAACTGATCCTCTCTGTACATATAGGCGATGACCGCCAGTAAAATCCCTCCTGCAATCCCCCACCAGGAATACTTCTCCTGCTCCAGCAGATAAAGTAAGAGAAATACTGCCGCTGCTGCTGCGATCCCTGCTGTTTTGGTGAACTGCAGATGAATATATCCTTCATATCCAAATCCGCATGCAAGAATCACAAAAAGACACAGGCCGGAAATTTCTCCCAGCCTGCTTATCAACACATAAGTAACCACAGTAAATGCCGCAAAAAGGATCATATACTGAACAATTGTATACCATGGCAGTCTGCCTGTCACTCCATACAGAAGGCGGTAGATCATTCCCAGTCCGTAATTCTGAAATACCAGATGTGCATCCTTTACGCCTCGCAGACCACTCCCAAGCTCTGCAAAAACAATGTCATCATTTGTCTCAAATGATGGACGCATAAATGCCGCCATAGCTCCCAGTATTAAAAGATTGGATATCAGTGCCACAGATATTTTTCTGTATTTCTGTTTTAAATAAGTCCTGTCCTGCATTCTGTCATTTCCTGTCAAATTTATTTATTCAGATATTTATAGACTGTTCCCGAAATATCCCGGATACGCGGGATCGCATATCCTTCACTTCCGGTCCTTGAGAAAACACAGATTACATAATCTGTCTTTTTCCCAAAAACAATTGCCATATCATGATCCACACTGGAAGTTTCTCCTGTCTTATTTGCCACTCTGACACCAGACGGAAGACCTGACGGTATTTTCCATCTCCTGGTCTGTCTCAGAAGAAGATTCAACATTGCTTTGGAGTATTTCTGTGATACACAAGTACCATTGTAAATATGTTCCAAAAGAACTCCGCAGTCTTTTGCCGAAGACACGTTGCTTCTGCCATCTCCTGCATAAGAAGAAGCTGCCGGATGAAGACTGTGATGACATCCTGTTTCCGTGTATTTATTTGCACTCAGATAACGGTTGATCGTCTTGGCACCATCAAGAAAGCTTCTGGAACTGCTGTTATATCTTATCAGCTGGTTGCATGCCTCATTATCACTCACAGTGATCATGTCTGTCAGAAGACTCTTTACTGTCGCATTGTATTTAAGCTTTCCCTTCTGGATCTGATCAAAAGTGGATGCCATAACAAATGCCTTAATCGTACTCGCCGGATACATCTCCTGATCATTCAGATTGATCACAGCCCCACTCTTAAGATCTTTGACATAAACCGACCAGGCTCCACCATATCCGTTCAGCATCTGACGCAGTTTCTTTTTGAGACCGTTCAGTTCCATATCTTTCTTTGTGCATTTGTGTCCTTCAAAATCCACATAACTTCCATCCGGAAGTTTCTTACTGCGGGCAATGGTTCCATCTGCCTGAAGATAATAGCCCCATCTCCAGCAATTCTCATAGCGTTTCCCGTAAGAACTAAGAAGATATTTCTGGCTTCCTATCTTGATCCATCCTCTTTTGCAGTAAAGGCTTCCGTTCTTTCCGCCAAAATAAAAGGTTCCCTTAAATTTCCTGCCTGCGATCACAGCGTTTACTTTATGAAAATGCCTGCCTTTACAAAGCCGGCCTCTTTTGTCAAACATATAATACCCACTGCTTAAGCCTTTTCCTGCCGGCACTTTGATGTAATTGAATCCACCAATGCGCTTTCCACTCTTATCTTTGAGCCACCAGTTATAACCTGTATCAAGCAAATATCTGCCACTCTTATCTGCCAGTTTGATCTTTACAGTTTTCTTTGTTGATGTAGCAGCCTGCGTTTCTGCTGTTGAAAATGTCAGAACTCCAACAGCTGCGATCAGAAATAATACCGCAAACAGCAGACATTTCATCTTATTTCTGCCAGATTTTAGTTGAATATTCCCTCTCATACTCTCTCCCGTCTCCCGTTTCACTTATTCAGATTTCTCTTCCTGTACACCGGTTTCTGTTTCCGGAACCTTTTCCGTCTCGGCTTCACCGACTGCTTCCTCTTTGGTAAGGCTGACTTTACTCCCGGTTTCTTCTGTTCCAGCTGTCACATCTGTTTCCCTTGAAACTTCTTCTGCCATATCCGCTTCATCGGAAACTTCTTCTGCCTCATAAATCTCCTCAGCAGTTCCATCCACGGTATCACCGGCTGCTTCTTCCGGCTCCGGGCTCGGGCAGGCCACACCGCATTTGGAACAGAACGCATCGTTTCTGCCAAGCGGATTCCCACAGGAAGGACAGAACCTGCTTCCTTTGACACCGTTCATCTCTTCCTTGTATTTGTCGATCTGTACTCTTCTTTCATCAATCTGCTCACAGATTGCCTTCTCTTCCTCTGCCAGCGGAACACCATCTCTGTATCGTTTATAGATTATTTTTCCGATATCTGCCATCGCTTTGGTTATCTGTCTCTCTTCTCCTGAGATCTTGTTTTTGAGGCGCTGTGTTTCATAGACTTCTTCTGCACGGTCGCTCAGTTCTCTTGCTGTCTTTGTCAATGTTTCTCCTAAACTGCCAAAAAAATCTTTTGTCATAATAAAGCCCTCTCTTTCTTATAGAATCTTAGTCATTATGTGGAAGAAGCGGAACTTCCTGTCCACGAAGCAGAATCTGTGGTCCTCCATTTCCCTCGATATATTCTTTTGTGATGATTACCTGGCCAATGCTGTCATCCTTTGGAATTTCATACATGATATCCAGCATATATTCTTCCAGGATCGCACGCAGTGCTCTGGCTCCTGTATTCTTTTCCATTGCTTTGGCTGCGATCGCATGAAGTGCACCCTCATCAAACTCCAGTTTCACCTCATCCAGCGCAAGCAGTTTCTGATACTGTTTCAGAATTGCATTTCTGGGCTCTGAAAGAATCTTCACCAGCATATCCTCATTCAGACCATTCAGGGTAAAAATGACAGGCAGACGTCCAAGGAACTCCGGAATCATTCCAAAGTTTCGAAGATCATCCACGGTCACCTTCTCCAGAAGGTGAGGATCATTGTCATACTTGTCCTTCAGATCAGCATAAAATCCGATAGATGCCTGCTTGTTCAGCCTCTCCTTGATGATGCTCTCGATATCCGGGAAAGCACCTCCACAGATAAACAGAATATTTCTGGTATTTACTGTAGTTAAAGGCACCATTGCGTTCTTGCTGTTGGCACCGATCGGAACCTCCACATCTGCTCCCTCAAGAAGTTTCAGCATTCCCTGCTGTACCGCCTCTCCACTGACATCTCTCTGGTTGGTGTTTTTCTTCTTTGCGATCTTGTCAATCTCATCAATAAAGATGATTCCATGTTCTGCCTTCTCCACATCATTGTCTGCCGCAGCCAGAAGTTTCGATACAACACTCTCAATATCATCTCCGATATAACCTGCTTCTGTCAGAGATGTGGCGTCCGCAATTGCCAGCGGCACATCCAGAAGCTTCGCCAGTGTCTTGACCAGATAAGTCTTACCACAGCCTGTAGGTCCGATCATAAGCATATTGGATTTCTCAATATCAATGTCGTCCATCGTATCTGTTGCAACTCTCTTATAATGATTGTATACAGCCACAGACATAACCTTCTTGGCATGTTCCTGACCTATCACATACTCATCCAGCGTTGCCTTGATCTTATGCGGTGCCGGAATCTTCTTAAGATCCAGTACCGGCTCGGCCTTCTTTTCTTTCTTTTTCGGTTTGACCTTCTTCTGCTGCATCGGATTTGACAGACTGCCTAAGTCTATCATGCTGATATTTGGCATATTAAAAAGATCGTTATAATTAAAATTACTGCTGCTCATCTGCTGGTTCATACTGTCAAAGCTCTTCTGCATACAGTCGGAGCAGATATGTATATTATTTGGAAGATCGATCATCTTACCGGCCTGCTTTTCTGATCTGCGGCAAAGCGTACAGAATTTCTCCGGCTCATGCTTGTCATCATCATCCTGGTCTCTGATTTCTTCCTCTATGATCTCATCGTCATATTTGTCTGACATAATTTACATTATCTCCTTTCGGTTTCTCGTTCTTTTTAAAACAAAGAACGCACAGATCTTTGGAGCCTTATTCCACTCCGAAGTCTATGCGTTCATTATAACATAACCATTCAAGCTGTAAACTAAAGTTTTTATAAAATGCTTTGCAAATCACCTGCTTCAATCTGCGTCAGGTCTGCTTCCCAGAGTTACCTGCACGGTCTGTTCCACATACTGCCCGTTTTGCGCTCTTGCGATCGTAATATCCACAGTCTCTCCCGCGGCATAATACTTCATCTTATCATTAAGATCGTCCCTGCCGGTCACTGTCTGACCATCAAAGCCTGTAATGATATCCCCCTTACGGATTCCGGCATTATCTGCTGCCTCACCTGTGCTTACGCTGCTTACAAAAACGCCCTCCGGCATATCAAACATTGCTGTTACCTCTGCCGACAGATCCAGCGGGTTGATTCCAAGATAGGATGCCTCCGAGCTGTCTACCTTATCTCTTGTTTCACGGCTCATCAGATCTTCAAGGATTGGCTGTGCCTTGGAGATTGGAATAGCATATCCCATTCCCTCCACTGCATTGCTTGCAAATTTGGCAGAATTGATACCAATAACCTCACCTTTCATATTGAGAAGTGCACCACCGCTGTTTCCGGGATTGATCGCTGCATCTGTCTGGATAAGACCGGAACCCGTCATATCATCTGTGGAGATAGTCCTGTTCAGTGCACTGATCCATCCTGAAGTTACAGACTGTCCATAACCAAGTGCATTACCGATCGCAACAACCTGCTCTCCAACTTCAAGATCATCGGAGATATCAAGCTGTGCGATTTTGATCTCAGAAAGTGTATCCTGCGGAATATCTGCTTTTGCAACTGCAATTACTGCCAGATCGTTTGACTCATCCGTTCCTTTGATCTTGGCACTGACCGCATCCTCTACATTGATATCTGCTGAATCATCCGCGGCCGTTTCTGCTGTTTCCTGTTCTGCACTGACAACATCCGATCCCATAAAACACACATTCAAAGTCGTCGCACCGGATACTACATGGTTATTGGTAGCAATCAGAAGCTCGTCGTCATTTTCCCCAACGATAATACCTGATCCACTGCCCTCACTGGAATATTGCTGTGTACTTCTCGACGAAAAGCCAAATCCAAAATAATATGGAATCTCCTGAATGCTTACAGAAGTAATCGCCACAACCGTCGGCATTGCGGTCTTTGCCACACTCGCCACGCTTCCTGTAACTTCAGAAGAATCTGCACTGTTCTGTGTATCTTTTGAATCCGCTGTAGTTTCCTTCGTAAGCTGTGCTGTCTCTACCTGATTTTTCTGTTCTGTATCTGTTTCAAGAAATCTTTCTGTTGTCAGATTTACACCCTGGAAAACAATTCCCGCTACCAGACCAAATACAACTGCAAGTCCGATCGTAGTGCCTAATTTGTTCCTGGATCTCTGTTTCTTACGAGTCGGTTTTTTGTCTGAAATCTCTGATTTCTGTGTCGAGGTTCCCTGATGCATATGATAATGTGCATAGGAAGGCGGCACGTTCGAATCTTCTACTGTCTTCTTATTCTGCGGAGCCGGATTCCATCTACTTTCATCGTCCATCTTTCTGCTCCCTTCTGTATCCCTTTTTTATATGAAGACAGTGTAACAAGCAATTGTGTTCAAAGTGTGATAACTCCTTTAAAAAAGCGTGTTTCTCACACATTCCAGTAAGAAGGATTCATCGTGCACCACATGATAACTCCTGATGGAAGTTTCCTGTATTTCTTTCCTGCCAGATATCCCGCATATTTAAATCCTGACTGCATGATAAAACCTGGGATCAGCCATATTTTTTTCTTTGCGATAAGATAGGAAAATGTCTGTTTTACCAGCCGGATCCCTTCTCCTTCTGACTTCACAGATTCAAAAATCTCCGGATGTTCTGCCTGAGAAACACCCAGGTCAAAATTTCTGTGAAACTGCTGTATACAGGAATAATTATGAGAATGGATCACTCTCGCCTCTGCTGCATATGCAATCTTATATCCTGCCTGGATCAGATTTCCGGCATAGATCATATCTTCATTAAAAATCGTCCGGTCTACAAATCCGCCCAGCTTTTCAAAAATATCCTTTTTGTAGGCGGCACACACATTCGAGCAAAAGTAGGTTTTGATCCCATACTGCGGAAGGTCTGCTTTTGTTCTGACAGAAGAGAATTCCGGATAGTTAAAAGATCTCGTATAACGCTCCACAAAGCTGCAGTCTGCATTCGGAAGCTGCCTTGCATAGGCTGCTCCTGTCTGTTCGTCGTCATACAGTGCTGCGGTCAGATTCCAAAGCAGATGCCTGTCCGCCGGAAGTGCATCCTGAGTCATAAAAACCATAATGTCTGCCTCAGACAGTCCTGCCGCCTTTTTTCTGGTGCCGCCATGGTCAAACTCTGCCTTTGGAATGTGATGTACTTCCAGAAACGGATATTTCTCATCCCATTCCTTATTCCATAATGCATCTTCTGTATTCATGATGATAATTTTGTTTATCGGACAGTCCTGCTTATAAAGTCGTTCGATCAATTGTTCAAATTCCCTTCCCGGATGATATGTGGGAATGATCACATCTATTGTTTTCTCCATCATATAAATCTCCATCTATAGCAGAAGGGAATTCCTGCCTGAGAAATTCCCTTCTAAATCGTCTTATATTATTACACTGCGTTTCAGGCTGCTTCTACTGATTCTGTAGCGACATCCTCACCGTCGCCATCTCCGCCATAATCCGGTTCTGTGTAGCCGCCGTCATCTCCACCGCCAGATTCGTTTCCTCCGCCAGATTCTTCTCCTCCGCCGGTGTAGTCATCTCCTCCGGTACTTCCGCTGTCTCCTCCGCCGGTGTAGTCATCTCCTCCGGTACTTCCGCTGTCTCCTCCGCCGGTGTAGTCATCTCCTCCGGTACTTCCACTGTCTCCGCCACCGGTATAATCATCTCCTCCGGTACTTCCGCTGTCTCCGCCGCTGGTGGAATCTGTATTATCACTGCTGTCGTCACTTCCGGCTGTTTCTTCCCATGATGTTCCGTTATTTTCGAAGATGACGTTATCATTTGCAGTATTCTCTTCTGTTACCTTCTGTGTATCCTCAAGGCTTGCCTCACCACCTACGATCTCCAGAATTCTCTGGCTGTTGGCAAGTACCGTCGCTGAAGGTGTATATGCCTCATCTCCGTAGAGGAACTTGTGAAGTTCGATAACATTTGATTCCAGTGAAGTTGGTACAATAACGCTTCCTTTAACATTGGAGAACTTGAAAGAACTCGGGAAACCAGTTGTATCATTAACGCTGTATCCGACCAGGGTCGGAAGCATCTGAAGGATTTCTGTCTTATCCATAGAAGTAGTTACCATCGGGAATACATCATCCATGATCTTGAAAATTGTGCTCAGTCCTGCTGATTTCGCTTTATCTACGATCATCTGGATCACTTTACGCTGACGCTCTGTACGTCCCATGTCAAGACTTGCTGTATAGCGGATACGGCAGTAGGAAGTTGCCTGTACACCATTCAAATGATAGGTATACTGAATCTTCTCAATGTCTTCCGGCTCTTCCGGCAGTTCAATCGGTGTATAATCCTTATCTGTTTCCTCAGAAGTCTCTACACAGTAGTTATTCATATGAACGATCTCTGCATAGGACATATCCATATCCAGACCACCGAGATCATCAATGATGGTTGTCAGTGCATTAAAGTTTACAGTTGCATAATCAGAAATATTCAGGTCAAGGTTTGTGTTCAGCATTGTGATTGCCTGTTCAGCCTCACCATACGCATATGCCGCATTCGCTTTGGAATAGGTTTCCTTGTCACTGAAGCCCATGTTCAGAAGTGTATCTCGATAAACTGATGCAAGTTTTACGTCTTTGGTATCATTGTTGACACTCGCAATAATGATCGTATCACTGTTTTCGCCGCCAAGAGCAGTGTTTTTGTCACGGTGGTCAATACCAAATAACGCATATGTGGTATATCCTGTCAGCGTAGAGGTTTCGGAATTAATAGAATCCTGAACTTCCTGGTTCACCTTGATTTTGCTCTCATCCAATACTGGCTGCTGAATCTTGTCCAGTTTGGTATTCAGCTGGCCATAGACATAAAGTCCACCGATAAATACCAGAAGTACAAGGATCTCAACCGCAAAAAGTACTTTTTTCTTTTTTGATCTGCGTTTTCCTGCCATCTTTTCTCCTTCTTACTTAGTATGCATTTTTGTTAATAAAACCTTTAAAAATTGTCAGAAACAAAATTTTTATGTCAAATCCTATGCTCCAGTTCTCAATATAGTACAGATCACAGTCAATTCGTTTCCGGATAGATGTATCTCCCCTGAATCCATTGACCTGCGCCCATCCTGTGAGACCCGGCCGCACCTGATGCTTGACCATATATCTTGGTATTTCTTCCCTGAACTTTTCGACAAAGAACGGTCTTTCGGGTCTTGGACCTACCAGACTCATGTCGCCCTTCAGAATATTAAAAAGCTGTGGAAGTTCATCAATGCTCGTCCTTCGCATAAATTTACCGATTCCGGTAACTCTCGGATCATTTTTGACGGTCCATGCCTTGCGTTCTTCTGCTTCCGGCTGAATTTCCATGGAACGGAATTTATACATTCGAAATGTCTTGTTATGAAGACCTACTCTCTCCTGTTTGTAGATAAGCGGCCCCGGTGATGTTGCTTTGATGAGGATACACATCAGAAGCATGACCGGCGAAGAAACGATAATTGCCATAACAGAACCCACAATATCCATTATTCGCTTGACCATTGCATTAAATGTATTACTCAAAGGCACATAACGGATGTTGATCACCGGTAGTCCCAGAATATCCTCCGTATATGGCTTTGTAGGAATGATCTTGTTATAATCCGGAATAAATTTTGTGTGTACTCCGGACTTTTCACACATTGCAACAATCTCCTCCAGACGATAATATTCACTTAAACCCAATGTGATCGCAATCTCATCCAGTCTGTTTGCAGGCAGAATCACGGTAAGATTCGCAATGCGTCCTATCACCTTGACTCCGTTATATATAGTCCCTGCCGGCACATTGTCATCCAGAATTCCACGGACAATATATCCCCACTGAGGATTCTGCATAATTCTGTCAATGTACTCTTCTGCCGCACGGCTGTAACCTACCAGCAATATCTGTTTCTGGTTCAGCCCTCTCTTGCGCATATCTTTAAGAAGGGAATCGATCAGAAGTCTGACTCCCCATTCCATAAAAATATTAACAACACAAAAAATATAAACTGTAAGTCTGGAAAAATCAGGCTCACCGATCATATAAAGACTGAATACAACAAGAAGCAGTCCCAGCACATTTGCCTTGATGATATTGGCAAGCACAAGCCGCCTTCCCTGCATATGCAGAGGTTCATACAGGGTAAATGCCTGATACAGCAGCAGATATCCCGGAATGATAAAGATCAGTGCAAACATATACTGCTCGAACGCCAGTGCCCGGACTGCAGAATATGCAAACGGACCTATAAAGCGGATCATCCAGGCAACAACATAGGCTGCTGCAATGACAACGGCATCTATCAGCATCTGGAGACGACTGAAACTCTTCTGATTATCCTGAATCAAGTTCTGTCACCTCTCCATTTTTTTGTAACTATTCAGAAGGTAATTTAAAATGCATTTTGACTCGTAACTGTGAGATTTCTGAACAGTTATGTGTGTTTTATATTATAATAGTTATTTCTTAAAATCAATAAAATACCAGATTTTATTTTATAAAATTTTATCAGTTTCTCTGTAAGCAGAATTTTATGCAGTAAATCGTAGAAAAATATTCTTCCACAATTCCAGCTGTATTCTTGCATAATTTGGCAGATGTTTCATCGAAAACGGTACTTTATGGCCTTTACGGCTGATAGAAAAACCATTTTTGATACCTGCCAGATATTCCTTTCCCATTCCCTTTGCAGCAAAGAACAGAAACTTGATCAGAAATCCTGCCAAAAGAAACGGAAGGTTCAGAATAATCTGGAACAACGGCATATTCTTATAGATCAGATAGACATTATTCCTTGAAGAATATCTGGTCTTGAACTGATTATATCTGGAGCCACTGGTACCGCTTCCCACATGATAGACAACTGCCTTCGGTGCGTACCAGTTTTCATAGCCGTATATTCTCGCACGATATCCGATGTCCGTATCTTCCAGATAAGCAAAATGTTCTTCATCAAAATAACCGATCCGTTCAAAGACCTTCCTTCGATAGATTGCCGCTCCTCCACAGGAAGAAAATATCTTTTCTTCCTCCTCGTAGGTATGAATGTCCTTTCCCTTGCCTCTGGCAAAGGACCAGCCCAGTGCATTGTAAAAGTTTCCCGCATCATCCAGACGATCCCTGTCATGATACTGAACCATCCTGGCCGCACAGGAAAAAGCTTTCTTGTGTCTCCGGATCGCAGCAGTCATCTCTTCCAGAAAATCTTCCTTCACTTCTGTATCATTATTGAGCAGCAGTACATAGGGTGCTCTGGATGCCTTGATTCCCTCATTGACCGCACGGCAGAACCCATAGTTTTCCGGCAGTTCGATGATGTGCACCCACGGGTAATTCCCCGCTACAAACGAGCAGCTTCCATCTGAAGAACCATTATCTACAAAGATAACTTCGAAATTTTTGAGAGTCTGCCCCTCCAGACTTGCAAGCACACTGTCCAGAAACGCAATCCCGTTATAATTCGGTATGACAACCGATACTTCCATATTATTTCTCCTTATTGCCATGTTTCTCCATTCCCCGGATCGGTCGAAGGGAGTAATTCCATTTCGTCAGAGACAGGTTCTTATTATAGTAAGGATCACCCTTTTTGAGAATATCGATCCACTGGCAACGCATATATTCAATTTCCTCCTGGAAACGTCTTACCTTGGCTTCACTGTCCTCTGCCCCTCTTGTCCTGGATTCCATATGATATAACTGAACATATGGATCATATACGATCAGACTTCCATTCTTACGTACCTTCAGACAAAGATCCACATCATTGAATGCAACGGACAGTTTCTCCGTAAAACCACCAGCCTCCTCAAAAGCACTGCGCTTCATCATCATACAGGCAGCTGTCACCGCACTCATATCCTGAAGAATCGAGGCCTTGTGAAGATATCCCGTCCTGTTCGCCGGCATATCGACAAACATATGCCCTGCAATACCACCGATCCCAATCACACATCCCGCATGCTGGATCGTATTATCCGGGTAAATCAGCTTCACGCCAACTGCCCCGACTTCTCTTCTCTGACAGACACCAAGCATTTCCTTGATCCAGCCCGGGGTGATCACCGTTACATCATTGTTCAAAAAGAGCAGATACTCGCCTTTTGCATGGCGTACTCCATAGTTATTGATGGCAGAATAATTGAATTCTTTCTTCCATCTGAGGAGACGGATCTTCGGATCTCTGGAAAGTTCTTTATAATAATGAAAAATCTCCTCCGAAGTACTGTTGTTTTCTATGATCAAAATCTCATAATTCTGATATTCTGTCTTCTCTCTGATTGACTCTATACATGCCTTTAAGGATTCCTTCTCATCTTTATTCGGAATGATGATAGAGACCATCGGTTCACCATGAACCGGGTACTTCACGCGGAAGAAACCAAGATCTGGTGTATGACTTACCTCGCCTTCAACGCCCATTCTCCCAAGATGTGCCTCGATTGCTCTCCTGCCTGCCTCAAATGCATACATCTTACTGGCAGGATTATCTGCTGTCGACGCTTTATGTGTGCGCCAGTGGTAAAGGATTTCCGGTACATGTCCCACTCTTCCGGAAGCTTCTTCTACACAGCGGAAAATAAAATCATGATCCTGTGCACCGTCAAATTCCTGCCGAAATCCCCCCACCTTATCCACGATGGATTTACGGGCCACAAAAAAATGGCAGATATAGTTATTGGATCTCAGAAGATCCAGATTAAAATCCGGCTTGAGATGTGGCTGGAAATGTTCACTGAGGTCAGTTGTGACCTTATCCTCATCTGTATAAACAACATCCAGCTGCCTGTCTTCATTGAGTTTCTTTACGATTTCATAGAGAGCATTCGGTGCCAGAAGATCATCATGGTCAAGAAGTCCTACAAATTCTCCTCCTGCCATGGTAAGCGCCGCATTGGTATTTCCCGCGATTCCGAGATTCTCATCCAGATTTCTGACACAGATTCTCCTGTCTCTGGAACTATATTCCTTAAGAACAGCTGCCATTGCGGTGTCCTCAGGACTTCCATTTGCAATACAGAGTTCCCAGTTCGGATACGTCTGATCAAGAAGAGACTGGATCATCTGACGCAGAAAAACCTCCGGTGTACGAAATACCGGTACTGCGACACTGATCTGCGGCGTATAGCCAAACTTGTGTTTCTTTTGCTTCTCAAGTTCTGCCGCATCCGGGATATATGCCTCATACCACGGACCATACGGAACTTCTTCCGGTTCAAAACGCTCATGCAGACGAATCCAGAATTCTTTTGGACCATAATGCTTCAGATAACGGAATCCTTTTTGAATTGTGTAGGGATTCAGTTTCTTAAGCATACGCCCCCACTGGATTCCTCCCACAGCCTGTTGTTTTTTATTCATATATGTGTCCTCGGACTTTTTATTTACACTATTTTTATTCATAAGTGGCTTTATTTTACCATTCTGGGCCTGTTTTTGCAAGGGGCTATGTCATTCTGCTTGAATTGCGTCGAAAAATGGGATATTATAAGAGTTGATATGTATTTTTGTAACTGTTCAATATCCTCGCAGTTACGTATTTTTCTTTAACAAAAAATATACTACTTTATCAGTCACAGGAGAATAGATTATGCAATTAAAAAAATTATGCCGCGGTCTTCTGACTCTGGGAATTTCCTGTTCTTTAATGTTCCAGACACCGGTTTTTGCAGCGGAAGAAACAACCACAGATACACAGACGGATGCCTCTGCCGTAACCACCAACAGTATTCCCGGATGGCCGCAGGGCCCGGAGATCACTTCCTCCGCTGCTGTGATCATGGAGGACGCCACACAGACTCTTCTTTATTCTAAAAATATGGATCAGGTACTTTATCCCGGTGCCACCGTCAAGATTATGACAACTCTTCTTGCCCTGGAGAACTGTCAGCTCACGGATCAGGTTACCATGACAGCAACCGGTGTGTCCGGTGTTACCGACGGCGGTGCTAATATTTCCGCCCAGCTGGATGAAGTTTTTACTGTAGAACAATGCCTCTATGCGATCATGCTCAGTTCCGCCAACGATATCGCACTTCAGCTTTCTGAACATATCGGGGGCTCTGTGGACGCTTTTGTACAGATGATGAATGACCGTGCTGCACAGCTTGGATGTACAAATACTGTTTTTACAAATCCAACAGGACTTCCGGACGAAAACCAGCATACGACAGCGCACGACATGGCACTGATCATGAAGGCAACCATCGATAATGAATCCTTCCGGACCATTGCCGGCACCGCTTCCTATACTATCCCTGCTACAAACGTATCCGGCGGTGATCGTGTTCTTACAAATAACTTTTCTATGATGTCCGCCTCCAATGCTGCTTACTATCAGTATTGTCTCGGCGGAAGAGAGGGTTATACCGAAGCATCTGGAAGCACGCTTGTCTGTGCTGCTGAAAAAAACAATACTACTCTGATTGCAGTCGTACTTCAGGGTGCTTCCGGAACGACTGCCACGGAAGCGGGAAGTCTTCTTGATTATGGGTTCGATAATTTCCAGACTCTTTCTCTTGGAAATAACGACTTCAATATGGTTTCCGGAGGAGATGTTTATGTTCCGACCGGTGCCACAGCCGACAGCCTCACCACTGAGGACGGCGAGATTCAGGATGGCGAGTATACCCGACAGTATTTCTTTGGCGGCAATGCCGTTGGAACTGCTGTCATGGAGGACGTACCGGAAGAGACAACTTCCTTCGACCACGAAAGCGAACAGAATCTGGAAGCTGCCAGAGCATACTCTGAGAACACAAACAATCTTCCATACATTCTGATCGGCGGTGCCGGACTCGTAGTATTCCTTCTGATTCTGTGGAGGATCATCAAAATTGCGAAATCATAAGGAACCTGTATTTTTATAAAACAGTGCCCACGAAACACCAAAAAGAAAAATCAGCGGTATGCCTTCAGGCACCCGCTGATTTTTCTTTTTTGTACAGGATCAGTATCCTGCTTCCTGCAAACAGAATCCAGCACAGAATACTTCCCACCGCACCTTCTCTAAGACCCGGAGCCCGGAAGGTAAGAAGAACTGTATGATCTCCCTCTGGCACTTTACACGCCAGAAAACCAATATCGCCACGCAGAAGCTCTGTCTCTTCTCCATCTATCATAAGACTCCATCCCTTTTCATACGGAATCATAAACATGGCATATCCATCCGTCTCTGCATGGATGCTTCCCGTGACAACAGAATCCTTCTGCGGTGCATACAGCATCACAGAAGAACTTTCTTCCGCTGCTTTCTGTTCTTCTGATTTCAGTTTCCGGATCTCAGATACATCCTGGATCTTTGTCCCGTCTTCCAGTGCGATCGCCTCTCCCAGAAGTTCTTCTCTGGTTTCTTCTGTACACAGTTCCTTCAGACTTTCCTCCGAGATATCCTGTGAATAGAAATGTGCAGTCTCTGCATCCCGTATATTCTCATGGATATAAAGGCTTCCTACCTGATCCAGAAGTCTGTACTTCGTTTCATCCGGTTCGCTGTTTCCCGACAGAATATATTTCACGCCGAGAAAAGCCGCCAGCCAGTTATCTTCCACATTATTCCAGAAGGTATAATGATTATGATCTGCAAAGAACAGTTCCGGATAACAGATTTCGACAAATTCCTTGATATTTCCGTTCATAACAGAATTATAGGTTGAGATTCCCCGATATCCCTGACCGGATGAATCCATGGAGACAGTTCCTGAAATATAATCCTTTTCCACACGATAGAAGGTCGGATCTTTTTCTTTTAGATAGTTTAAGCAGTCCTTAAGATCAACTCTATACATTTCCCGGAAGAAATCCTGCGGTTTTTCAAGCTCTGCCCTGTATTTTGTCTCTTTATCCTCTGAGGTCTTCATCTCTTCATAACGCTTTGTCTCCTGCTCCATCATTTCTGCCGGAACATCTGCTTTTTTCATCGTCACACGATTCTGATAGTTTGTACCTCCCTCAGACACCACATTAACAACAAGCACAACTCCCAGAAATCCAAGGATCACATTTCGGATCTGTGTATCTTTCAGGAAGCAGAGTACCGTCAGGCACAGGGCTGTCAGAATTCCTGTAACTGTCAGGATCAGGATGTTTGTCTTATATTCCTGAAATCCAGCCTGTTCATATCCACATCTGTATACCCATCCCATAAGGACAGTTACTCCGAGGATCAGCACAAGATTCAGCCGTCCGCCTTTTCGCATATAATCCCACATCCATGCCATCAGAAGCAGTAATATCGGCATCAGAACAAATGTATAACGCTGCGTCGGCAATGTAAAATAATTAAATGCCATTCCACCGATCGGGAGTGCCACACCGGCAAAAATCAGGACAGCCGCTCCGTACAGGACTCTTCTGGCACGTTTTGTCATCTCTGCTCTGTGCAGGACTGCAAGAAACTGCACATTCAGAAAAACAGCCAGTGTTGAGCAGAAAAGTGCTGGATCCTCATAATAATTCATCACATACTGCTGAGGTCCCTTTGCCAGTCCATAACCATTCTGCAGGTTGCTTGAGAACATTCTTTTGAGCATGGACAGATAAAACTTTCGCGAATACGGTGTAAAACACTGCCTCAGAAAATCCAGAAGCCCGGTTCCGTCACTGTCCAGTCTGGAAGACACATTCAAAAGAACTTCTGCCATCGGAAGAAAGACCACAAGGCTCATCCCCACTCCCAGGATCATTTCTGCACAGCCTAGCAGGAATCTCTGGATTCTCTCTTTCCAGCTAAGCCCGTCCAGCATCAGAATTCGAAACACAAGATACAGTCCTGTCGCTGCCAGACACATATATGTGAAATAAACGCTGTAGATTCCGCACAGAAATACCATGACCGGGAACAGTGCCTTACCCTTTTTCTTCTGAATAAACTTTTCACAGAAAAGAAGCATCAGCGGAAAATAGATCACAACAGTTCCAAACTGGTAATGCTGTCCCCACACTAGAAGAAAACCATTCATAGCATATGCATAAGATGTGATCATCCTGGACAGCACACTGAATGAAAACTGCGAGAGAAACCAGTAAAAAGCAAATGCCGCCACCATGATCTTGAGAATCTGGATCACATTGATGTAGAGAAGCATATGTGCCGGTCCCAGAACCACTCCGGCTCCATAAAGCAGCATCAGAAATGGATCAAACAGATTAAAGTTAAACTGATTGATTCCCAGTCCATTATTAAAATCCCAGAGAGAAAAGCTTCCATCTCTCAGATGATTTACAATACTGGTATAATTCATGATATACTGCTGCCAGCTATCACTTCCGATATCATTAAAGATCATCAGATCATTTCCATAGAGATAATCCCGGAACATAAAGCTGCAGCTTGCACTCAGCAGCAGAAACAAAAAGCAAAGTGCCCTCACGTCAGGGCTTTGACAAAATCCGGACAGCTTCTGTGCTGTCCGGATCTTTGGTCTGGAATTATTTTTTTTATTCATCAGTTTACATAATTTCCTTCAAATAACGTTTAAGAGCATCTTTCCAATCCGGAAGACGAGTAAATCCATGCTCTTCCAGTTTCTTTTTCTCCATACGGCTGTTCGACGGACGTTTTGCCTTTGCAGGATATTCTGCGGAGCTTACAGGCAGAACCCTGACATCCATACCTGCCTGACAGAAGATTTCTTTTGCAAAGTCGCACCAGGAGATATATCCGCCCTCATTGGTCGCATGATATTTTCCGTACTCTTCTTTTTCCAGCATATCCACCAGAAGTCTTGCCAGATCATAGGTATAGGTCGGTGTACCGATCTGATCATCTACAACCGTCAGAGTGTCATGGGTTTTGCCGAGATTCAGCATAGTCTTGATGAAGTTCTTGCCATTCAGGCCAAACACCCACGCAATACGGACAATATAATAATGAGGAGCATACTTTTCTACTGCAACCTCTCCCTCATATTTGGACTGACCATAGACATTCAGCGGTTCCACAACCGGATCATCCGGCTCCCACGGGCGGGTTCCCTGACCGTCAAACACATAGTCCGTGCTGATATATACCATCGGAATATCAAGTTTTCCACACATCTTTGCAATATTTGCGGTTCCATCCACATTTACTTTATGGCAAACCTCCTGATTATCCTCAGCAGCATCTACTGCAGTCCAGGCAGCACAGTGGACGACCTTGTCCGGCTGAACTTCTGTCATTACTTTTTCTACAGCCTCACTGTCTGTTATGTCCATCTCTGCAACATCAACGCCGACACCTTCATAACCTCTTCTGGCCAGCTCATTCATCACATCATATCCAAGCTGTCCCTTTACGCCTGTTACTAATACTTTCATTTCCAAAATCCTCCTATATACGTCTCAGTGAAAAATCCTGACTCTTCAGGGTCAGATTCGGATTGTAATACGGATCTCCGTTTCTCAGAATATCCGGCCACCGTTTCTCAAAGATCTGGATCTCTTTATTAAATCTCGCAACCTTTTCCGGAGTATCCTCAAGACCTCTGGACTTGGATTCATAATGATACAATTCCGCATATGGATTGTATACGATCAGATATCCTGCCGCCCTGAGCTTCATACAGAAGTCAATATCATTAAAAGCAACTGCAAGTTCTTCTGTAAGACCACCGACCTTATCAAAGGCTTCTCTCTTCACCATCATGCAGGCTGCCGTCACCGCACTGTAATCCTGTGCACAGATAATCCTGTGGCAGTATCCGGTAGTTCCTCTTGGCTGAAGCACAAAACAGTGACCTGCAATTCCTCCGAAGCCAATCACAACACCGGCATGCTGGATCGTATCATCCTCATAATACATTCTCGCTCCGACCGCTCCCACATCACTTCTCATGCAATAGCCAAGAAGCTCCTCCAGACAGTCCGGATTGATGATCTCCGTGTCATTGTTAAGAAGAAGCAGATATTCCCCTTTCGCAAAGGATGCACCATAATTATTGATTGCGGAATAATTGAACTCTCTGTCCCAGTAGACCACATGCACTTTCGGATTGGAAGCCTCCAGTTCCTTGTAATACTGAAATGTCTTCTCGTCTGTACTGTTGTTCTCCACAATGATATACTCATAATTCTGATACGTTGACTTCTTATCAATAGAATCCATACAGCGTTTCAGATCCTCAATATGATCCTTGTTCGGAATGACAATGGAGATCAGTGGATCATGGTCACGAATAAATCTTGTCCTGTAAAGTCCCAGAAATTCTCCCTGATAAACTTCTGCATGGATGCCGGTTCTCTCATAATGTGCCTCGATTGCGCGTTTTCCTGCCTCGAATGCGTAAGTTTTGCTTTCCGGATTTTCAGCTGTAGAATCCTCATGGCATCTCCAGTGATACAGAATCTTGGGAATATGATAAATTTCTGACGGATCCACTGCCTCAATACAACGGAAAATAAAATCATAATCCTGTGCTCCGTCAAATTCTGAACGAAGCATGCCAACCTTGTCAATGACCTTTCTGTCAACCACAAACAAATGACAGATATAATTTACCGTACAGAGCAGATCTGGATTATAATCCGGTTTAAAATGCGGCTGGAAGAATTTATGCCCATCCATAGACATCTTATCCTCATCAGAATACAGAACACGAATCTTTCTGTCTTTGTTTAGAGCCTTGACACACTCAAACAGTGCGTGCGGTGTAAGCTCATCATCATGGTCTGCAAAAGCAATATAATCACCTGTGGCGATCTCGATTCCTGCATTTGTATTCTCTGAAATCTGCAGTGCTCTCTCATGAGAAACCACTTTGATCCTCTCATCCGAGGCTTCCAGTTCTTTGAGCAGTCCTGCTATCGGAGAATTTGCCCCGCTTCCGTCAGAAAGACAGAGTTCCCAGTTCGGATATGTCTGTGCTTTGACCGTCTCCACCAGCTGTCTGAGATATTTCTCGGGAGTCTTGTATAATGGGATTACAATTGAAATCTTTGGCTGAAATTCAAACTTCTCCCTCTTCTGTTTTTCGAGTTCTTTCTGACTCGGAAGATGTCGGAGAATCCATTTCTGATATGGAATCTCTCTTGTGGAAGCCGTTTTGACTTTTGCCACGATCTTACCTGCAAGTGCTGCACTTCCCTGACTTCTCCAGTAACGCAGTCCCTTCTTTGCATACTTCTCGATTTTTTTGCTGAGAACAACTGCCGGCTGAAGATGTGCAATATGGACAGCCTTAGTATTTCCTGCATAAAAAACGATGTAAACTACTTTTCCGGTAAGATTTGTCAGTTCCACAAAGAATCCTGTCTTATCATGGATCTCTGTTTCTTCATAGAGCTGCTCCACATCCACTCGCTCCGTGCGAAGGATCTCTGCCTGGATCTTCTGTTTATTTTCATCAAAAATCTGGATCCTCACCGGCTCTGCCGCAACAGCCCAGCCACGTACCCTGAGAAATCCCTGCTGAACCTTCTCTTCTTCAATAAAAAACTGTGGTTTATTTCTTCGCTTTTCCAGATCCTTGACAGGAACAGAAAACCAGCAGAAAGTTTTGTCCGGCATATCCGCATAAATAGAAAGTTTCTGAAATCCATCCAGCGACTCCGGAAGACAAATCTCAGCTGTGATCCTCTCCCCCCGCATAAGGTCAGGATCCTTGAATCTCTCCAGTGCGCTGACCATCTCAAGCTTCTTGATCTCCGCTTTTACCTCTGACCCGTCCAGGCAGGCACGCATTTTTGCCTCTTTCGGCCATGTCCCCTGAAGGATGTAACAACACGGATCCTGAAGATGAAACCTGTCTTTGGTCACTTCAAAAATTTCTCTTGCCATAATCTATATCCAACCTCATTTCTCAGTCTTCTCTCAGGGAACAATCCCCCTCTGTCACAGAAAGATTCGGGCTGTAATACGGGTCTCCCATTTCAAGCTGCTGCGCCCATTTCTCCTGGAATCTCTTTACCTCTTTATCAAAACGGAACTGTTTTTCCGGTGTATCTTCCAGTCCCCTTGATTTTGATTCATAATGATACAGCTCTGCATAAGGTGTAAAAACAATCTTCTTTCCTGACGCACGGAATTTCATGCACAGATCAATATCGTTAAATGCCACCTGGAAGGTTTCATCAAAACCTTTCACCGAATCAAATTCAGATTTTTTTACCATCATGCAGGCTGCCGTCACTGCACTGATCTCCTGCACGCTGATCATACGTCCAAAATATCCCGGATCTTCTCTGGAAGCACGGCACATAATATGCCCTGCGATTCCGCCAAGTCCCAGAACAACGCCCGCATGCTGGATCGTATCATCCGGATAGTACAGTTTTACTCCCACAGCCGCCACATTTTCCTGCTGACAGTTCTGGAGCATTTCCTCGATCCAGTCAGGTGTCAGGATTTCCACATCATTATTCAGAAACAGAAGGTATTCACCCTGTGCTTCCTTTGCAGCAAAATTATTGATCGCAGAATAGTTGAATTCTTTTTCCCAGGTCAGCACCCTTACCTTCGGATAGCGCTCCGGAAGTTTTTTATAATATTCAAAGGTTTCTTCCTTCTCGCTGTTATTCTCCACGATCAGAACCTCGTAATTACGGTAGGTGGATTTCCGTGACATGGAAAAAAGGCACAGTTCCAGATCATCTGTATGATCCTTGTTCGGAATGATGATCGATACCATAGGATTTCCCTGAACCTTTATATGGCTTCTGTACCAGCCCGGACGCTCCGTCATATCTACCTTCGCATCAATTCCCATTCTCTGATAATGCTCACGGATAGCTTTTCTTCCCGCCTCATAGGCATATGCCTTGCTGGAAGGATCTGCCGCAGTGGAATCCATGTGACATCTCCAGTGATACAGCACTTTCGGGATATGTGTGATCTTCTTCGCCTTTTCACAGCAGCGTAAGATAAAATCAAAATCCTGTGCCCCGTCAAATTCCGAACGGAGCATTCCGGTTTCATCTGTCAGACTTTTTCTGACTACAAAAATATGACAGATATAATTGTTTTCTCTCAGACGAAAGAGATTAAAATCTGGCTTGAAATTCGGGTCAAAATAGTGCTGCCCGTCCATACTGACCTTATCCTCATCTGTGTAGATCACATCTGCATCTGTGTCATTTATGGCTTTTACGATTTCATAAAGAGCATCCGGCTCCAGTGTGTCATCATGATCACAGAACATGAGATACTCGCCCTTCGCCAGTTCTGCCGCCGCATTTGTATTGGCTGAAATACCCCCGTTTTCTTTCAGTTTCTGATAGACAATACGTTTTTCTCTTCCGTAATGTTTTTCAAGAAACTCCTTCGCCTTATCATCCGGACTTCCGTCGGCCAGACACAGCTGCCAGTTTTCGTAAGACTGTCTGCGGACAGATTCGATCAGCTCCTTAAGATACGGAAGCGGTGTACAGTACAGCGGAATTACAATGCTGATCAACGGTTTCTGTGCAAAAGAAGCATGCTTCTGCCTGCGGAGTACCCGCTTATCTGCTTTATGCCGTGCGAACCACGCTTCATAACCGCCCTCAGCCACATTTTCTTTTCCAAAGAGTCTGCCAAAGAATCCCTTCGGCTTATTTTCTTTTCGGAGTGCTTCAATATCAATATCACATGTTTTTGTGACAGAATCACCGCAGAAATGAAGAATGATCTCTCTTCCTTTGATTTCCGGAAGTGCCGCTGATATGCGGAATCCAATTTCCTGCGTCTTATATTCTTCATCAAGATTTCTTCGTTCAACCACATCCGGTCTGCGTCCGCGGCTGATCCGGCAGTCCAGAGGTGATGCGTCCTCCTGATGCACGGTCACATCCACGCTTCCCCTCTGGTCAACAACCCAGCCCTGGATCTCCAGCATCGTATCGTAAAGGATTTCTACCCGGTCCAGGTGATATTCTACCAGATTTTCCTTGATCAGCTCATCAAGCTCCTCTGCATTGATCTCCCAGATACTGATGCGCTCCTCATCATGGCGGAGAAACAATTCCAGGCTCTGATATTTTTCTGCCAGCTTCAGTACCTCCGGAATCCGGACTGTAAACCCAGGAAGAAAATCTCCGAATTCACAGCCAAGTGCCTGTGCGACATCCGGTCGTTCTCTTCGCTGGATCTGCGGAAGTTCAACAGTGTCATAGCCATCTCCCAGAAGTTCAAACTCATATACTTTTCTTTCCGGATGTGCATACCAGCCATCCAGGCTCAGAACATGTCCATGTCTGTCATCGTAACGTTCTTCATCTATGCTGAAACAAAAATTTTCCATGTTCTATCCCCTACTGATTTTTTTTGATGCTACGGTACAGTTTCCAGACTCTGGTGTTTTCCATCTGCCGGATTTTCTCGTTCAGATGACGGATCTCCATATCCTTCTGTGAAGACACCTGTGAGAATTTCCGCCAGAATTCTTCTCTGGCTTCCTGCTCTTTCAATACCTCGATTTCAATATCCAGTGTATTTCCCTGAATATCATCGATGATAAACTGCGGATCACCTGCTCCGAAATAATATTTTCCATCTCCCATATCAAATCCGTTGGTCTGGAAAATAACCGGTCTGCCGTCTTCAAATGCAAGTTTCCTAAGAAGAAGTCCGCCCATTGCCTCACCGGGATCCAGGCGCAGTCTCTTTACTCCCTGCGGGATCCGTATTTTCAGACAAAGACCTGCCTTTGCCATCGGATAAATCTCCGAATCATTTTCACTGAAATCTTTACCTCTGTCATAAAAAACCTGAAGTTTTCTTTCCGCCCCCGCAATACGAAGCTGTTCATAGAATGACAATGCATCGGCTTTTCCCGGAGAGACATCTTCATACATATCAAGAAGCGGAACATGGCTGCCCTTGATATAATTCTGGAAATTGTGCTCCATCTCTTCATATACTTCCAGTTCCCTCGCTGTAAGTCCGGCCTTGCTGTAGAAATCCAGATCTTTCAGTGCACGGCGTTTGCCGTCGCTTTCCAGATAATAGTGGATCATCCTGTAAATTATATAATTAGCAGGAACAGGGAAACGGAAAGACCATTCATAATCGATCACGGAAACCCTGTCGTCATCGATCAGGATATTGGCCGGTACCAGGTCAATGTTTGAGATTCCACTGCAGGAAAATGTACCTTCCAGTGAAACATTTCCGAATACTTTGACAAATTCCGGTGTCTTATAAAATGTCTCTCTGCTGTGGATCCGGCGTACTTTATCAATATAATGGAACAAAAGCTTCTCTGCTTCTTCGTTCCTGCCCTGCTTCACAAAGATATCCAGATGTTCTTCCAGTGTCCTGCCTTTGAGAAATTCCAACTGTACTCCCTGTTTATCCAGCGTGCACTGATTCAGTTCCAGCCCTTCTTTTGCATAGATCCTTGACATTTCTCTGGAGATGGATTCCAGATTCTTTACATGGGCTTCCGCCGCTGTTTCTGTTGGGACTTTCCGCACAAATACATCTTTTTTGTTATGTTTACAGATATCTGTACGAAGTGCGAATTTTGCTGATCTTTCATTTGAAAACTTAGAATATACTGTTTCAATTTCCGGTTTTTCTTTTCCGATCAGAAGCAGAAAGGAATTTGAAAATGTCGGGAACAGATCGTTATCCAGGAGAGAATCATACACCGGAGATTCCTGAAAAAGCTGCAGACGAAGTCTGTCATAATTGGTTTCCAGCCTGTTCAGTTCTCCTTTGAACGGAAGACGCTCATCTGAATAAATAGTCATTGGAAGTTTATAATCCGGGAATGGATAATACCAGGATGCTTTGAGACCACCTGCTTCTTTGAGAATCGAACCAAACTCTTTCTTTGTAAATGTCTTCACTCCGCTGGTAGTCGGATAGCCTTCCAGTCCTTCAAACAATGTACCAAAATGATCCTCTGTACAGCCTGCCCAGTATTTCAGACCAAAACGGTTTTCGATTGCAAGGACGATCTTTCCATCCGGCTTGAGATGCCTGGAAATGATCTTCAGAAAATCCACATACGGTGTATCACTCTGGATATAAGCCTCTCCATACTCAAATACGCCAATAAGTGTGATATAATCATATTTTTCTGTGAGATTCTTTTCAATATCCTGGAAATTTCCCATGAGAATCTTGAGGTTATCAAAATCCTTATGTCTGTTGGCATTGATCAGACTTCTTTTGCGTGACAGTTCAATACAGGTCACCTTCTTTGCTTTTTTGCACAGAGCACCTGTTACCGCACCACAGCCGGAGCCAATCTCCAGAACGTTTTCCTCTCCTGTAAACGGAAGCCAGCTTAAGATATTTTCTCTTATATGTGAAAAATGATACAGGATCGGCCAGCTTTTGCGCTCTGCGATCACCTGATTCCATTCTTCCTCCGGATAAGTTCTGGCGATCTCAAGCATCTCATCTTCGATCGCACCGTCCGTATATAAATCTTTTCCCGGATAATACGTATCATCCAGCACAACCTGTCCTATTTTTTCACTCATTTTTCTTCTCCGTAATGTATCTCTACTTTTGAGTCCATATCATAAAAACCTACAGTATTCTGTTCAGAAACAACTGTAATATTACATGCATCATAGAGTCTGTGGAAAACTGTAAATTCTCCGTCCCTGTATCCGGTACAGCCAAATGCCAGCAGATATTCTCCGCCCTGAAGGAACATCTTCTGCGTAAAAGTTACGGTACAGGTATCGCCCTCATCAGAATGCTCAATATGCATCTTTTCAAACATGGTATTGGTTCCTGTGATCTCCGTACCCTTGATATCCTTGAATGTATATGCCATGATCGGTTCCTGGATTGCTTCATGGAACACAACCTTCATGCGGATCTGGAAAGTACTTCCCTTCTCTATGGTATTGGTTGACCTTCCTTTGTCATCGATCACTGCAAAGTCTGTGATCTCAGCAAGCTTACTTCCATACTCCAGCATATTTGGATTGACCTGGAACTCTTCGCTCCAGCTCTCCTTTGGTTTTTCCTCCTGAATCTGCTGTTTTGCAGGATCCTGTCCCACCAGAAGCTGCTTATACATATCAACCATCTGCTTCGGTGAACCTTCCTCCAGCTTCACGCCTTTGTTCAGAAGTACAACCCTGTCACAGTATCTTGCGATACTGCTCAGATCATGACTTACAAAAAGGATGGTCCTTCCCATCTTCTTAAATTCTTCAAACTTACGATAACATTTTGCCTGAAAAAAGACATCTCCTACAGAAAGTGCCTCATCTACGATCAGGATCTCCGGATCAATGTTGATCGCCACGGCAAAAGCCAGACGGACAAACATACCACTGGAATATGCCTTGACCGGCTGATGAACAAAATCACCGATGTCCGCAAAATCCAGAATATCCTGCAGGCGTGCATCTATCTCCTCTCTGGAAAATCCCATCATGGTTCCATTGAGATAGACATTTTCAATTCCGGTATATTCCATATTAAATCCGGCTCCAAGTTCCAGAAGCGCAGAAATACGTCCATCTACCACAACTTCGCCGCCGGTTGGATTCAGTACACCGGTGATGATCTTAAGAATTGTGGATTTACCGGAACCATTGGTTCCGATAATCCCCACAGTCTCTCCTCTTTTTACTTCAAAACTCACATCCCGCAGTGCATAATGCTCCCGCACCGGAACCTTAAATCCCAGTGCCTCCTTCAGACGGTCTGAGGGTTTGTTATATAATTTGTACATCTTATCCAGATGCTTTACCTGAATTGCAAATTCACTCATTCTACTCTCCACATTACAGTACATCTGCAAAATGTACCTGAAGTTTTTTGAACAGTCTGGTTCCGAAAATAAATACTGCCGCTGTAAACACCCAGAAATAAAGTGTCAGTACCGGATGCTCCCAGATTGCCACCTTGCCGATAAGAGAATCCCGGTATCCCTGAACGATATAAAACAACGGATTCAGCTTCAGTATCTTCTGAAGGATCCCGCCCAGTCCAAGATCATTGAAATCCCACATGATCGGAGTTACCCAGACTCCCACCTGAAGGGCAATGTTGATGATCTGACTCAGATCGCGAAAGAAAACAACTGCCGCACTCGTCATATAAGTCAGTGCAAGGATCAGCATAAAAATACAGAAGCTGTAATAAATAAGCTGCAGTGCATAAAGACTCGGCGGATAGCCCATAAAGGTATAGATCACCAGCAGGATCACAACAAAAAAGGCATGTACAAACACTGCTGAGAATACTTTGACTACCGGCAGAATGCGGATATTAAACACCACCTTCTTGACCAGATAATTGTATTCCAGAAGTGCATTTGTTCCTCCTGTGAGTCCCTCCTGAAAGAAAAACCACGGAATCAGACCTGCGATCAGCCAGAGCACAAACGGAACGCCTTTGTCCGATCCGTTTCTGAGCGCCAGCCCAAACACAAACCAGTATACGCAGATCGTAACGATCGGCTGGATGAATGCCCAGACCGTTCCAAAATAGGAACCGGCATATTTAGTTTTGAAATCATTTTTTGCCAGAGAAAAGACTAATCTTCTGTTTTTGTAGATTTCTCCGGGCAGCCAGGTATTTTTATTCAATCCTTTTTACTCCTGTTTGCAGTGTATTCCTTGAGGCCTCCCCACTTCTGATCTTTCTCGGAAAGGATCAGTTCCATGTCCTCCGGGATTGGCCACTGTACACCGATATCCGGGTCATTGTAAGCAAGACCGCCCTCATCGTTCGGATGATAGAAATCTGTACATTTGTAAGCAAACTCTGCAGTATCAGAAAGAACTACAAATCCATGTGCAAAATTCTTTGGAATAAAGAACTGCTTCTTGTTCTCGGCAGACAGAACTACACCGTACCACTGTCCATAAGTTTCTGAACCTTCTCTTAAATCTACCGCAACATCAAAAACTTCTCCGCTCACAACACGTACAAGCTTATCCTGCGGATAATTGATCTGAAAATGAAGTCCGCGAAGGACACCTCTTCTGGAACTGGACTGGTTGTCCTGGACAAATTCCATGTCAATCCCTGCTGCCTTATAATCATTGTAATTATATGTTTCCATAAAATAACCACGTTCATCACCGAATACGGTCGGTGTGATAACCTTCAGTCCTTCGATATGACAGGTTTCTACTGTGATCTTACCCATTTTATAATCCCTCCGCTACTTCGATCAGATATTTTCCATAGGCAGTCTTGAGAAGTGGCTGTGCCAGCTCAACAAGCTGCTCCTTTGTGATAAATCCACGTTTGTACGCAATCTCTTCAATGCAGGAAATATAAAGTCCCTGACGTTTCTGGAATGCTGCAACAAAATCAGCTGCATCCAGAAGAGAATCATGATTTCCGGTATCCAGCCACGCAAATCCACGTCCAAGAGTCTCCACCTTAAGAGTTCCTCTTCTCAGATATTCATTGTTGATGCTGGTGATCTCAATCTCGCCTCTTGCAGACGGTTTTACATTTTTGGCAATCTCTACAACATCATTGTCATAGAAGTAGAGTCCCGGAACTGCATAATTTGACTTCGGATGCTCCGGTTTTTCTTCGATGGAAAGTGCCTTTCCATTTTCATCAAATTCTACGACACCATATTCTCTTGGATCCCTTACATAGTATCCAAAAATAGTTGCTCCCTTTTCCTCTTCTGTGCGTTTATATGCATTCAGAAGCACTCTTGAAAAGCTCTGTCCGTAGAAAATATTGTCTCCCAGAACAAGTGCTACAGCATCATCACCGATAAAGTCAGCACCGATGATAAAGGCATCTGCCAGTCCCCGCGGCTGTTCCTGTACTGCGTACTCAAATCTCATTCCCAGCTGACTTCCATCTCCCAGAAGTTCACGGAATACCGGAAGATCTCTCGGTGTGGAAATGATCAGAATCTCACGGATGCCAGAAAGCATCAGCGTGGAAAGTGGATAGTAGATCATCGGCTTGTCATATACCGGCATGATCTGCTTGGAAATTGCCTTGGTCAGCGGATATAATCTGGTTCCTGAACCGCCTGCTAAAATAATACCTTTCATGGGTTGCCCTCCTTTTGTTTACATATCTACTCTAATAATTTTTACGATGAAGCAGGATCAGAAGAATGACCAGAAGCACTCCCATTCCGGCCATCACTCCGAGAAGGATTTTGGATGTCCTGGAAAATCCCTTTGTTTCATTCTGTATTTCTGATACTGCGTTTTCTGTCTGTTCTCCTGCCGGAGTTTCTTCGGTTACTTCTTCCTGTACAGGTGCTTCTGTTGGTGCAGGTGTCGGATCTGCTTCCATCACATAGCCAACATATTGACCATTGTAATAATAACGGTTCATGGTCCTGCCGTTTTTGTCTGTGCTTTCTGTCGTCAGATCATTGACCGTGACTCCCTTAGGTACAGACATCTTTGTACCATTCACATCAATCGTATCGAAATTATTGAACGCATAGTCAAACAACGCTGTACTGTCTGTACAGTTGATTCCCAGATCAACCGTCCTCATAGTCACCGCAATGTATGTCCTGCCGTTTCTTTCTGCCGCAACAACCAGAGTATGCTGTGCTTCATTGGCAAAACCGGTCTTTCCACCGATGCAGCCTTCATAATAAAGATCTGATTCTTTTGCCATAAGCGGCATATGAGTATGCATTGGTCTTGCCTCACTTAAGTTTGTTGCCGGAATTGTATAGCCAACACTTTCAATCACCTTCCGGAACCTTGCATTCTTAAGACCAGCCTTCATGATCTTTGCAAGGTCAAGTGCACTGGTATAATGATTTTCATCCGGCAGACCACTGGCATTTACAAAATGTGTATGCGTACAGCCAAGTTCTTTGGCTTTCTGATTCATCATATCGACAAAATTGGCCTCTGTACCGCCGACATATTCTGCAATCTGGGCACAAACCTCATTCGCGGACTTGATATAGGCAGCAAACCAGCAGTCCTTCATCGTCATCTGCTCGCCCAGCTGGGCATTGATATTACTGCTGTCCCAGGTAACATCACGAATTCCCGTCTCTGTAAATGTCACGACATCTTTCGGCGAACTGTTCTCAATTGCTACCAGAAGTGTCATCAGTTTCGTTGTACTTGCAGGATACCGGCATTCATTCATTCCCTTGTCATAGAGAACTGCTCCTGTATCTGCATCGATCAGAACCGCTGCCTCAGAAGTGGTCTGTGGCCCTGCCGGCCAGCTCTGGATATTGTTGGTTGCGACTGCTGCCGGAGTACCGTTTGCAGTAACGGCAGCTGCCTGTACCTGTGCAGAAAACGCCAGAATCAAAGCACTTCCCAACGCAGCTATCTGGCATATTCTTTTTTTCATTGTATTACCTCCGTCTAAAACTCAAACTGCTGTATCTTTTCTACAATGTATTCCATATCTGTTTCGGAAAGATCATAAAACATCGGAAGCCGTACCAGACGTTCACTCTCTTTTGTCGTATAAACATCCTCGCCGCAGAATCTGCCGAACTTCTCTCCCGCCGGTGAACTGTGCAGCGGAACATAATGAAATGCAGCACAGATGTCATTCTCTTTAAGGTAAGCGATCAACCGGCTTCTGACAGACAGATCTCTGACCTTAATGTAGTACATATGTGCATTGTGTACACAGCCTTCCGGCACAAACGGACGCTGGAGCTTGCCCGCATCCTCAAGATTCTTGAGATTTGTATGATAATAATCGTAGATCTCATGACGCTTGTGATTGATTTTTTCACATTCTTCAAGCTGTGCATAAAGATAAGCGGCATTCATCTCGCTCGGCAGATAAGAAGAACCATAATCGATCCAGCGGTATTTATCTACCTGACCACGGAAAAATTTACTTCTATCTGTTCCCTTTTCACGGAGGATCTCTGCCTTTTCCTGATATTCGCTCTTCTGGAAAACAAGGGCTCCACCCTCGCCCATTGTGTAATTCTTGGTCTCATGGAAGCTGTAGCAGCCAAAATCTCCAATTGTTCCAAGTGCCCTGCCATGGTAATATGCCTCCACACCCTGTGCGGCATCCTCAACAACCTTGAGATCATACTTCTCTGCCAGTTCCATGATTTTGTTCATCTCACATCCCACACCTGCATAATGAACAGGAACGATTGCTTTTGTTTTGTCTGTGATCGCCTGCTCGATCAGATTTTCATCAATGTTCATAGTGTCCGGACGAATATCTGTAAAAACAATCCTTGCTCCTCGAAGAACAAAGGCATCCGCAGTAGAAACAAAGGTATAGGATGGCATGATAACCTCATCCCCCGGCTGGATATCGCTGAGGAAGGCTGCCATCTCCAGTGCATGTGTACAGGATGTTGTGAGAAAAACCTGATTCACATCAAACCGTTTCCTCATCCACTCTGAGCAGAGCTTTGTATATTTACCATCTCCGCAAAGCATTCCCTGTGCCACTGCATCCTGGATATATTTTAATTCATTTCCGACAATTGCCGGCCTGTTAAAATCTATCATATTCTGTATCTTACCTCTCTTCCTTCTCTGATGTGTTCTTCGCGTTACTGTTCACTCCGTTCACAGATATTCTCCTTATCCCGGATCACATACTGTGGAGTCTTATTGATATTCAGCATCAGCTTTCCAAGATATTCTCCTATGATTCCAAGCATCAGGAAGGTAATCCCAAACAATACCAGCATCGCACACATCAAAGAGGACCATCCGATCGCAATTGTCGGGTCCAGCAGCTTACGGACAAGCACCACAACTGCCCCGATAAATCCGGCTGCTGAAAATAATGTTCCAAAAAACGTGGATACCCGAAGAGGAATCACTGTAAAATTCAGACAGGAAAGAAAAAGATTCAGTCCCTTGCGGAAATTATAATTCGATGTTCCTACCTCTCGCTCAAAATGTTCAATCTCAATATTTGCAATGTTATGGGTCGTACGGAAAAACAACACCTGCAAAAAGATATTGTATCCGTCATACTTTATAATCTCATCCCTCACATAGCGTCTGCAGCACCAGAAACTGCTCATCTGGATATCCTTCGGACGGTCCAGAAGATGCCACAATAAGAAACGGCTGACTGCTCCTGTCAGATTCTTGAATGCTGAAAATTTTCTCTGTTTGAACACACCGAATACAATATCATATCCCTCCCGGATCTTATCCAGAAAAAGCGGAATCTGTGACGGATGGTTCTGCATATCATCGTCCATTCCGATGATCAGATCACCCTCTGTATAATTCATAGCCGCCATGATCGCGTTATGCTGTCCAAAATTCTTCGCAAGATTGATTCCCTTGACATTTGAGTGTTTTTCTGCCAGTGCATGGATCGCATTCCATGTTCCATCTCTGGAATAGTCGTTGACCAGCACAAATTCACACTCGTAGTCCTTTAATTTTTCAAATTCCTCTATTGCCAATTCTACCACTTTTCCAATGGTATGTTCCGAATTATAGCATGGTATGACAATGGATACCAGCATGTCCTATATCCCTCATTTCTCTATATCTTGTTAAATATAATAACGCCTGCCAGAATCAGTGCAAATCCCGCAAGCTTTCTTTTGGTAAATTTCTCTTTCAGGAAAAAATATCCCATCACCGATACAAAAATATATCCTGTTGATTCCAGAATTGGTGACATGGAAAGCGGTACATACTTCAGTGCCAGCATCGTGAGGATCACAGAACAGAAAAACATTCCGTATGCCCCGATCACCAGCGGATTCAAATATTCCTTCAGCGAACTTTCGTAAGTTCTGTCAGCTGCCTTCTTCAGTAAAATCTGTGAAACGGATGAAATAAACACAGAAAAAAGCAGAATGCAGACAGATATCTCCAAACGACTCATCAATGCTCACCGCCTTTCTCACTGTCTTCTCCCGTCACAAGATAAATACCGGCAAAGATGATGGCTGCACCTGCGATCATATTCCAGGTAACCTTCTCACCAAAAATCAATGCTCCCCATATAATTCCCCATATCAGTGTAACCGGTCGGTTGGCATAGGCCACTGTCAGCGGCATTCTCTTGAGAATCTGCTGCCAGATGATCGCATATCCAAACATAATTACAAAAACAAGCCCGAACCAGAAAATAAACTCTATGGAAAAGATATTTCCTGTATATCGGGATGCCATTTTGGAGCAAACTCCACTCAAAGAGCTGAACAGAAGGCTGATATGAAGCATCAGAAAAATACTTTTTTTTGAACTAATGTAATTTCTCATGTTATTCTCTCACAATCATACCGTAAATTCAATGTTTATTTTCGACAAAATCTCTTCCAGACGTTTCTCACATGCTGCAAGACTTTCTCCGCGAAGAATCACCTGTCCCAGGCGATCTCTGCCATTTGTATAGTGATGGACTTCATCTCCCGGCACAATATTAAATGACAGATCCACGATGTCTGCTGCCGGTTTATTCGCATTGTGAATTGCCTTTACAATTCCATCTTTATCCGAAAGTAAGGTTCTGGAAAGATTTGCCGTACCGGAAATTTTGTCACGGAACATCTCCTGCACATCCATACCGAGAGCCAGACGAACGATTGCTTCATAATAATTGATTCCATAGTAAATGCTGACCATCTCCGGCAGGCAGGTTCCTCCGGCTCTTCCGGTGATCTCGATCACATAAATCTTCCCGTTTTTTTCGATCAGATCACAGTTGACCGGACAATTATCAAGACCTGTAGCACGGATTGCCAGTTTAACCTGATCTTCCACCTCTCTTCCCAGTTCATTCTGTTTCTTATATGGAACAGAATGACCGATCGGAGTTGGCACATAGCTCTGAAAAGCCTCAATATTATTCGGCAGGCAATACAAAAGTCGACCGTTCTGTATCATAGCCTCGCATCCAAGCACCTGCCCCTCGATAAATTCTTCAACCAGACAGTAATCTTTCCGGGTTGCTTCCATGGTCTTATTATAATAGAAGAAAGTCTCCTCACGGGTATTACAGCGAAAAATTCCTCTGCTCCCCATAAGATCTACTGCCTTAAGCACAACCGGAAATTCCAGTTTTTCCAGTGCCTCTTCTAACTCCTCCAGACTGTGGATGCAGATATGTCTCGCACAGCGCACACCACCAGCCATAAAGGCTTCCTTCATTTTGAATTTGTCGTTGCTGATATCTGCTGACTTGGCTGAAGGACCGATCAGTCCCATTTGTTCACAGGTATATCCCAGTGCACGAACGCCTGCATCCAAACAGCAGGTTGCGATTCCGTCAATTTCTTTTTCCTGTGCTGCCTTTAGAATTGCCTCGGGACTGGTAATATCTGCATATACACTCTCATCAGCCACTGCAAACCCCGGCCAGTCTCCCGGCGTACTTGCTGCTACAGTCGATACCCCCAGCTGTCTGGCGGCTTCATAAAGAGGGAGCTGAGAATAACTTGCCCCCAGAATCATTAATTTCTGCATTTTTATTTATCCTCTTGTTCAAGAAAGTCAAAAAACAGCGGAGTTCCTCCTGTATGAAGAAACAGAATCTGTTTTCCCTGGATCTTATGTTCTTCCAGATATTTAACCATACCATAAAATGCCTTTCCTGTATAGGTCATATCAAGAGGGATCCCCTCACTGCCATAAATCCGGCGGATCAGATCAGCTACCGGCTCCGACCAGGCACCATAGCCGCCCTCCATATAGGAATCCGTAAAATGAATCGAATCTTCCATGTTTTCCGGAAGTACTCTGTGGAACTTCTCTGCATATTCTCTGAGATTTCCTGCAATCACTTCTTTTCCTCTCGCAGAATTCCGAGAAACAGAAATTCCTACAATCTTACGGTTATCTCTCCTGTTCAGGCTTCCTGCAAGAAGTCCCGACTGTGTGGCATTGGTACTGGATGCCAGAAAAATATAGTCAAAATGAACTCCTCGCATATTTTCGTAACGACAGATCTCTTCGTAGACCTCTTCATAACTTCTCATCGGAACCCATTCCCTGCCCTGTCCTCTGGAATTCCCGTAAATATAATACGGTTTATATCCTTTCTCATAAAGTTCTTTCATTGCCTGCTCCACAGCCGTGGCAATCCCTGATTTACCGCAGGGTATTTCAACAACCCCCATCTTACGGATAATACGGCTGTTACAGGTCTCTCTGTTATCCTTGATATCTTCCGTGTTATGGATCATATAGCAGGGGATTTCCAGTTCATGACAAAGCGTTGCAAGGATACGGCAGAGATTGGAGTGATAGTTGCCGTAGATGATCATACTGTCACAGTTTTCTTCCTGCATATTTTCTATGAATTTCCGTGCAAAACGTACTTTGTTCCCGCCAAACGCGAATGGAAGAAGATCCTCTCTCTTCATAAAAAATGTATTTTTGTTATCTGTATAGCGAAGTCTCTGGATCGGTGTATCAAAGACAGAAACCGGATTTTCCCATGGTCCATGATGCAAAAGCCTGCCCATTTCTTCATAGGATTCTGCCTGCAGAATAAAAAATCCCGGTCGGCTTCCGCTGTCTGTGATATTGGCAGTTTTTACATCGCCCTCCAGCACGACTTTCTTTAAGTTTTGTGGATGATTCTGTCTGATATTTTCCAGAAGCCGCAGATCATTTTCATTCATAAGAAAACGAATTGCAGAAATGTGGGACTCTGCTTTTTTTAATACAGGTGGGTTTCCGGCTGCTGTGTCCACAACCATCCCGACAAAATCCTGACCTGTAGAAAGCGGTACAAGATCAGAACCGATGCAGTCACCGCCCATACGGGAACCAATCTCTATAATCCGGATATCACCCTTTTCGTTGATCCGTAATTCACTGTGCCCTGCCCCGAACTTTACTCCCAGTGCATCCAGTGCCTGAAATACAACGTTCTCCACCTTCCTTCTCATCTCTTCTGACAAAGGAGCCGGCTGTAAATGTCCAACCTCAATATAATGAGGACTTCCTGTTGTAAATTTCTTGGTGACTGCAAGGCAGGTGTGTCTTCCCTGGTAGCTGATCGTCTCCACACTGTACTCCGCACCGGAAATATATTCCTCGATGATTGCTTTTTTCTCAAAAGACTGTCCGACTGCTGCTTCAATCGCCGCCGGAAGATCTGCCGGATCTGTCACCTTGGTGATTGCTCTGCTGCCCGAGCGGTCTGTCGGCTTTACGATCACCGGAAAGCTCTTCGGCTCTGCTATCTCGCCTTCTCTCACACATTCAAAATACGGCACCGGAATTCCTGCCTTTTTGAATGCACTGCGCATAGCATATTTATTCGTGGACTGTCGGATGCAATCCGCACTGTTTCCCGGAAGTCCGAGTTTTTCTGCCAGATACTGCACCGTAATATTTGCAAGATCAGAACCAATTGTTGCTACTGCATCCGGTTTTATCCTGCGGCATTCTTCCAGGATCTCATCCATTTCCACAATGCTTATCTCATAAAAAAAATCCGCATCCTCTGCCCCTGTTGCACCTTCTCTCCAGGCAAAAACATGTGTCTCATATCCCATTTCTTTTGCTTTCAGAATCAGAGGCTTCTGAAAATCATTTGCTCCAATGATCACGATTTTTTTCATAACAATCCTTTCTAACATTAAAAATGCCGCAAGCCTCAGAAACTCCTCCGATGCCTGCAGCAATTTCAGTCTCCGTCTGATTGATCGGAGCGTTTATTTTGTTTTGTACATTTCGTTGTAGTATTTCTGATAGTCACCACTGGTAACGTTCTTCATCCAGTCCTCATGCTCAAAGAACCACTGAATGGTCAGGCGGATTCCATCCTCGAAACAGGTTTCCGGGTACCAGCCGACTTCTTCTTTGATCTTGTCCGGTGCGATCGCATAACGACGGTCATGTCCCTTACGATCCTCTACATATGTGATCAGCTTCTCACTTACAAGTTCTTTACGCGGATCTCCTTCCGGAAGCATCTCCTGAAGAGTATCCAGAATAATATGGATGATCTGGATATTCTGTTTCTCATTATGTCCTCCGATGTTGTATGTCTCAAACAGTCTGCCTTTCTCCTGCACCATGTCGATTCCCTTGGCATGATCCATAACATACAGCCAGTCACGAACATTCTTTCCATCGCCATATACCGGGAGTTTCTTACCCTGAAGTGCATTGTTGATGATCAGCGGAATCAGTTTCTCCGGGAACTGGTATGGTCCGTAATTATTACTGCAGTTTGTGATGTTTGCCGGGAACTTATAAGTATCCATATAAGATTTCACCAGCATGTCTGAAGATGCCTTACTTGCTGAGTATGGGCTGTGCGGATCATACGGAGTTGTCTCATAGAAAAATCCTCCATCCTCTTCCAGCGAACCATATACTTCATCTGTGGATACATGGAGAAATTTCTTATCCGGTTTGAAGGTTCCATCCGGAAGTTCCCATGCAGATTTTGCTGCATTCAGCATAACCAGAGTTCCAAGTACATTTGTCTTGACAAATACTTCCGGATTACGGATACTTCTGTCTACGTGGCTCTCAGCTGCAAAATGAACGACACGGTCGATATCATTCTCATCAAAGATCTTCATGATCGCCTCGCTGTCACAGATATCAGCTTTGACAAATGTATAGTTTTCTCTGTTTTCAACGTCCTTGAGATTCTCAAGATTTCCTGCGTAGGTCAGTTTGTCAACATTGATAATACGAATCTCATTATCATATTTCTGAAACATATAGTGAATATAGTTAGAACCGATAAAACCGGCACCGCCTGTTACTAGGTATGTTCTCATATTTCCTTTCCTCCTGAAAAACGCTCTCCCTCATGGAAGAGCGTTTATTTAACTGATAATTATTGATAATCCGGGTCTGTCGGGTCGAAAGTCTTACTTCCTCTCAGTGGTGTAAGCGGTCTTCTTCCCAGTGGTCCCTTATAGCACTCATCTGCACTGTATTTTCCATCGAATACACGAAGTGTGGAGCCATTGCAGTTCTCATATACCCATTTTGCATCTGCAACACAGGCACGGATACATCCATGAGATGCAGGACTGCCAAGTTTCAGATACTCACCAGCCGGAAGGTTATTTCCATTCTGCAGACCACTTGCTACTGAATGGATAAAGATTCCATTTACCACATGAGTTCCATACTGTCCCCAGGATGGTCCCATCAGCGGCTGCCAGCGAAGAGATCTTGTAAGTTTGTAAGTTCCTTTCAGTGTCAGTGTAACTGGATTACCTACAGAAACACGGATTGTTTTGATCGGGTATTTCTTGCTGCTGTCTGTATATACCGTCATAACACCGTTGGTACGGTCACATTCCAGATAGTATCTGCTGCGTTTAAACTCGTTTGTTCTGTCATACACACGGTTTCCGTATTTATTGAAACGATAGTTAACACCATCGATCCATGCTGTTGTATTCACATACCATTTACCGGTATTCGGGTTAATATAACGTGCCAGGTTTCTGCTTGAGTCGATAGTTACCCATCCTGTTGTAAATCTTCCTCTGCTGTCCAGCCATCCCTTGGTTCCTGCACGGGTAATACTTCTGTTGGTCTGTGCTATACAGTCCTTGAAGTAGAAGTAATACATCTTGCCATCACATCTGATTCTTCTCCAACCTGAAACTGCAAGCAGACCATTGGATGCTGCATAATAATATTTATTATTATATTTGATCCATGTTCCCTTGTACATCTGTCCACGATACTGTTTTGTGCTGGATCTCTGGAAGAAGTAGTATTTGTTGCCAATCTTTGTCACACCACTTGCCATACGTCCGTCAGGAAGGAAATATCTGGATCCACTCCATGCGTTCTGGTAGTTATTTCCACCATTCGTAAACAGGAACCATCCGATAAATTTATTATTGACAGTTACCTTCTGCATTCCCTTCTTCTCTTGTATACGTCCTGCAGTGTTTCCGAAGTAATAATATCTGCCATACTTGGTGGAGCCTGTACCTGCCAGCTGTACCCAGCGATTTCTCCAGGTTGCACGACGGCCGTTTGAAGTAAAGTAATATCTGTAATTACCGATTTTGACAAGACGGTTTGCATAAGCAATACCGGAACTATTGGACATATAATAATATCCATCAGCACCTTTGACCTGTTTTCCCTTGATCAGATAGCCATTTGCATCAAGAAGATACAGATTGGAACTGTTCTTCAGAACTTTATAGGCGCCAATGCCTTTCTTGACATAACGTCCGTCACTTCCGAAGTAACGCCATCTCTTGTTATTGATGCCAATCCATGTGTTTCTGACCATCTTTCCAGGTACAATCTCATTTGCAGAGGCACTTCTGAACCAGTAAAGTCCCTTGTTATTATTGTAAGTAGTTTCTTTTTCTCCTACAAACGGTACACCGTTATTCTGAAGATAATAGTATTCCTTGCCAATCTTATATACCTTCTCTGCGATGTTGATTCTTACACCTGTATTGTCATAGTATTTAAAAGCTTTGGCAGATGTATCCCAGTACCATTTGTTTGTCTGCATCTGTCCAAGTTTGGAATTGTACGGTGCTTTGATATCGGCAAATGCCGGATTTAAATCAGGATTTATTACCTTAACATCACTGACTGTGTTGAAATAATAATAAGAGTCTCCTGCCTTTGCATCACCTGTACACAGATATCCATTTGCATCGAACGCATATTTTGCAGTAAATACTTCCGCTCCGCTTGCATCCAGTGTTGTGATCTGTACAAGACCATCTTTGTCTGTATAGTAAGCCGGAGTTTTCGTCTCTGCTACTGCTGCCGGATCCGTTGTTTCTTCAGCGGCATCCGTTTCTGTACTGTCAGCCGGAATTTCCTCTGCTACTTCCTCTGTCACCGCTTCTTCGGTATTCTGGATATCCTCTGCGGTTTCCACAGCGGCTGAGGTTTCTTCAGTTACTGTTCCTTCGGTTACGGTTGTTTCTTCAGCACCTGTTGTTTCAGCTGCATCTGCTGCATCTTCCGCAGTTCCTGCTTTAGCTCCTGTGTATTTGTAAAGTCTCCACTGGAGTTTCCCGTTGCTGTCCTCTTCATACTTCCAGCGCAGATAAGACAGTTTCGCCTCTGTAATGCTGTCTTCCTCTCCCGGATAAACCGTTCCCACAGCTTCTGTTTTCTCTTCCTCAAGGATATCCTGAGTATCTGCTGTTACATCTGCTTCAGAAGTAAAGTCCGCCTCAGATACAAAATCCATATCTGCATCTTCAGATTCTTTTGTGAATTCCGGTTCGGAATCCACATCTTCCTCTTCACCCTCATCTGATACTGCCTCGTCTATGGTCACAGCAGGATCATCTGTTTCCTCATTGCTGTCTGCTTCTTCATCTGCAACAGGTTCCTCATTGTCTTCTGTAACTGCAATCTCCGCTGAAAAGTCTGCCGCACTGACAGCCGTTGCCTCTGCTGCAGTAGCCATGCACATAGACAGACTCAGTAAAACTGCCACAACTCGTTTCTTCACAACATCTCCTCCTTATTCTTGTAACACCTTTATTCACCAAGACCACTGCTGATCGCACTGGTCAAAGCTTCCATTGCTGCCTGCTCATCTGTACCATCACAGATCAGTTCAATCTCATCCCCGCATTTAACGCAGGCTCCCAGAACACTCAACACGCTTTTGGCATTAGATCTGGCTCCATTAAAGATAAATTCAATTCTGGAATCATATTTAATCGCCTCATTGCATAAAGCTCCTGCCGGGCGCAGGTGAAGCCCTGACGGATTATTGACTGTTATCTTCTGACTGATCATTCTATATATCTCCTGTTCAATTACCTGTATCTGCTGTGGAAATTCTGGAAACTTCCACTCCTGTAGTAACCTCATCTACCAGTTCATATCCCTTCGGAATACTTACCTTGACCGGCACTTCATAGCTGCCTTCTTCCTTACCCTCCAGATCAATAGAAGCCTTGATATCATTCTCGTCCAGGTCCTTAAGATCGTCTTCTGATTTCTTAACTCTGACTTCTATCTTGGCTGTATCAAATGCTACCTGCATTCCTTCCGGCTGATTTTCAACAGAAATATTCTTCGTCAGTATTTCGCAGGCAGTACTCCCTTCCGGCAGGATATTAACTCTTACAAAGACATCCTCACTGGAATCACTGGTCAGCTTCAGTCCCTCCGGCAGGTAGTCGGAAATATTGAGTTTTGCCTCAAAATCACTGCTCTGATCTGAAATATCAACAGCTGAGCCGGATATCCAGATCGTATTATTCTGATTTTTCAGATTGTTCAGTGCCTCTTCACTTCCCGCTATGCTGATCACATTCGGAGTTGTGGTGACACTCTCGACCTGATATCCACTGTCCGGAGTACCTGTGTACTCTGCACTTATTTTAACATCAGTTTTGACTTTCCACAACCTTGCAGTCACATAAACTTTGGAAATATTAAGATAACTCGCATCCGTATCGGAGAATTCCTCTCCATTCTTATCAATGATCTTCACTTCTGTTTCCTGAGTCACGTCCTCTGTTGCCCCATCCACATCAATAGAAGCATTTACCTTATCTATTTTATTAATAAGGGACTTCGGTCCTGTAATCTTGATTTTCTCAGGATTTGAAGTCAGTGAACCCACTTCATATCTCTTATCAGGCCTGGTGTTATTCGTGGTAACATTTACTACAAATTCCTGTGTATCCTTATCTTCCAGATGAAGACTCAGATTATTCGGTGTCACTTCGATATTACCCGGAGAAAGTTTATTACAGGTTACCGTGATCGGAACCATCACCGGATCCGTATCAAGGCTTACCGCCTGCTGAAGATCTGCGACCGCCTGAAAATCACTGGCTGTAATCTTATCCAGAGTTTTTCGCTGTGCCTTGATTGTCACGCGGATCGGCGTCTGGTCACTGTCCTGCATACACATCTTTCCATCTGCATCAATGTATGCCTCATTAAGAAGCTGCACATCTGAAATCACAAACGATTTCGTCCCGACAGGATTGTCAATATTTACAACCAGAAGCCATACGACTACAGCAATCACAAGAGACAGAATCTTCAGAGAAATATTATTTCCCATTTTTTTCTTCATGTTTCACTCTCCCCTTAAAAAGCTGCCGCAGTTTACTGTTATTTATAACTTTCTTGTTCTGTGCACGCTCAAGTACTTCTCGAAGTTCCGAACTGCTGACATTTCTCATCAGATGTCCGCCCTCAGCTACGGAAACCTGCCCTGTTTCCTCAGAGACAATGATCGTCACTGAATCTGTGACCTCACTGATTCCCACACCTGCACGATGTCTGGTTCCAAGCTGCTTACTCAGTTCCATATTGTCGGAAAGCGGAAGATAGCAGGTTGCTGATACGATTCTGTTCTCTCTCACAATGACTGCTCCGTCATGAAGCGGTGTATTATGTTCAAAAATATTGATCAGCAGCTGACTTGTCAGGATTGCGTCCACATTAATCCCTGTTCGAATGTATTCATCCAGACGAATCTCCTGTTCGATCACGATCAATGCTCCTGTCTTAACTTCCGCCATATCATAACAGGCCTTGATCAGTTCATTCACCGTCTTGTCTGTGAAACGTTCCTTCACTTCCTTACCGGTATCAAACGGAATAATCGACGCCATGATCTTCTTCTGCCCGAGCTGCTCTATGACCTTGCGAAGTTCCGGCTGGAAAATGACCACAATTGCCGTGATCAGTGCTCCTGCCAGCTTGGATACAATCCAGAGGATCGTATTCATTTTAAAAATATATGCAAGTACAAGAAAAGCGCCAATAACCAGAAGACCCTTGAGCAAAGTATACGCACGGGTGAACTTGATCCATACCATAAACTGATATACAAAAAATGCAATCAGAATAATCTCTATAATATCAATGATATTCATAGAAGGTAAACTGACTCCTGAAAGATACCTGCCTATCATACCCGTGATATTCCGCATAAACACGCTTTCCTCCTTGCAACCTTTCTTTTATAGACTGCAGCCCCTGTCACTGTTCACTCCGTTCACAATAGACCTTAAAGCTGCTCTGATCACAGATCCTTCAATGACTCCTCGAGTTTCTTCTCGAAATCAATATCATCCATATCTGCCTTGTCAATCACTGCTGTATTTTCTGTTTCCTCTGGTTCCGGTTTCTCTTTCTTTGGTGGAACTGCCCCCTGGAACAGCGGTGCAGAGAAATTCACTACACGTTCATTCTGTTTCCTGTCATCACGCATTGGCTCGCCATTGATCTTCTTGATACTTCTCGCTGAAGTTGCAACCAGAGCCTTCGGTACGGCTTTGACATAGTAATAATAATCATCATCCTCATATTCCAGTCGCTCTGTTCTTGTATAATCGCCTCCAAAAACAAAGAACTCAAGAACAATTCCCAGAAGAACTGCCACCACTGCAAAAACACTCTGTGATGCAACCATAACAGGAAGCCCGAAATACATACTTCCGGCCAGTATCAGTACAAGATAAATCACACCGCCTGCAATGATCCCGATTCTCCACGCATAATCAAACTGTCTGGTACGGATCAGATATACTGCAAGGATCACAACAACAAATGTGATCAAAGTCAGCCACATCTCTCCGTTTTTCATAATTCCATCAGACAAAAGTGTCAGATTATCTATGATCTGTGCATCCTGGTTCATAAGTGCCTGGGACTGCACTCTCACATAACGTACAAAATAATAGATCACCACTCCGCCGCCGGCCGGGAGTGCCGAAACCGGAGAACTCAAAAGGCCGCATCCGATAGGAAGCAATGCCGGAAGATCAAACGCACATGCCAGTGGCGTAAATACCATAACAATGTTTTTTCCGGCACTGAATCTCAAAAACAGGATCAGCATAAAAAGCAGGATCACCAGCATAAATCCGGCAACCTCGATTCCAAGGGCATAACAATGTACCGTCATCATCACACATCCAGTAAAAACGATCATCCCCGTTGGAAGTACGCTGCAGATCAGAGCCAGAATCAATACTACAAATATATTGTCAAGTGCTCTCATATATCCCATATTACTGTTGATCCATACAAAATAAACCAGTGCCAGAACAAATTTAAAAAATGGCATCATATACACTTCATACTGTGCAAATAAGCCTTTGATTTTCTGTTTAAACTCCAGTAATGCTGTCATTTCCGATAACCTCCTGCTGTACCTCTGCCGGACATTTTCTTTTCATCCCTTGCATAAATCTTATTCAGCTCAGTAAGCCGGCTGTAATATTCCCTCACACTTTTCTTGGCCTGATAATACTTCACCGAATACTGGATATACGTCAGTATAGAATATGCGACAAGAACCACCACATATCCGATGATCAGATAAACTCCAAGTGTGACCAGATCCATCTTATGAATATTTTCCAGAAGATACTCCCCAAAATATACTGCCACTGCTGCTACGATCAGTGCATATCCTATCGTAACCAGAAAAAAATTCTTGATCAGTGCAAGTCCGATATAGTCACTTCTGTAATATCTGCTGACCGGAAGATATTTCCTGCCCTTGCCCTGCTCATACATGGCAAGCTTTGTCATTATCTTAACTTTTTCTTCATTGATCATATTCTACTCCTTACAAAATCGTATCTTCTGCTTCTTATGCAGAAATACTGCAACTGTTCAGTACCCTCACAGTTACAAAATACTCATATAAATTAATTGTAACATATATCCATGACCATGAAAAGCCTTTTTTATCCAGTATCCGCCCCTTCCGGCTTCACCTGTAAACAGCTGTTATCATTCATTCGTTCCGTTCAGATCTGACCTGTACATAAGGTCACAAAGAATACCTTATCTGCACCCGCCGCTTTAAGGACATGTGCCATTGCCTCTATGGTACTCCCTGTCGTATACACATCATCTATGACCAGGATCCGCAGTCCGTCCAGTCTCTCCGTCGCCTGAAAAGCCATCCTGAGATTTTGTTTTCGTTCTGCGGCATTCAGCTTCTTCTGTGAACGTGTCGCCTTTGTCTTTTTCACTACCTGATCTGACATCGGTATTTTCAGGATCCCTCCTGCTTTTTCGGCGAGATCTGCTGCCTGATTAAAGCCTCTCTCCCTTTGTTTTCGCGGATGCATCGGAACCGGAACGATCAGATCCGGTTTCCACATACGAATTTCTCTTTCCATATAGCGACACAGAGAAACTGCATAATATTCCGCATAGTCTCTGTTTCCGTAGTATTTATAACGAAGCAGTGACTGCCGCATCTTATCATTATAGAAAAAAACGCTCCGTCCCCTGTCAAATTCCCTGTGCGATTTCCTGCACTCACCACATAGTTCCTCTTCTGCCTTTACCGGTTTCCCACATTTAAGACAATAATCTGTCACTATCGGATGAAGCCATTTTTCACATGACTGGCAGATCAGATTTCCCCGGTCCGAAAGTATCCCATGACACACCGGACATCGCTTCGGGTATAAAATATTCAGAAATTTTTCCAAGTAAGTCCTTTCTCCCCGATGAAACGCTCTTACTCTTCCATCTCACAGATTCTCTGATCCAGAGAACTGTATCTCTGCTGCTGTTTTTCATTACGGATCATTTCACGCAGTGTTTCCTCGCTTCCCACAACTGTTACACATTTGCGGGCTCTGGTAACAGCTGTATAAAGCAGATTCCGGTTCAAAAGCATCTTTGGTCCTGACAGAATCGGGATCACGACTGCCGGATACTCGGAGCCCTGAGATTTATGTATGGTGATCGCGTAGGCAAGTTCCAGTTCTTCCAGCTGCTTAAAAGAATACTCTGCCCATCTGCCATCCTCGAATTCCACCTCTGCAGTTTCCGCAAATTCATTGATCGTTCGCAGAATTCCGGTATCACCATTAAAAATACCAATCCCTTTTTCGATTGGAATGCCATATCTGCCCCTGATCTCCCACTCCATCTGATAATTATTGCGGATCTGCATGACTTTGTCGCCCTCACGCAAAAGCCCATGCATACCTTCTCTTTCTTTCTTAGCCGCATCCGGAGGATTCAGATATCTCTGCAGGATCTGGTTCAGCCTCTCCACTCCAAGAAGCCCCTTTCTCATCGGAGTCAGCACCTGGATATCAAAAGGCTTTGCCTCTACATATCGCGGAAGCTTCTCCTGGATCAGCGCAATCACTACCCGAATGATAATGTCTGCATCATATCGTTTGAGAAAGAAGAAATCCCGGCTCTTATTATTAAGAAGGATCTGTTCTCCTCTGTTGATCTTGTGTGCATTCACAACGATATCACTCTCTGATGCCTGCCGGAAGATCTTGGTAAGCTCTATCACCGGAAATGCCTGACTCTGGATAATATCATGCAGTACATTTCCCGGGCCTACACTTGGCAGCTGATTTTCATCCCCCACCAGGATCAGCCTTGTCCCCGCTATCACCGCCTGAAGAAGGGAGTGCATCAGCTGAATATCCACCATGGACATTTCATCGATGATGATCACATCCGCTTCCAGAGGGTTTTCTGCATTTCTCTCAAAATGAACCGCCTGTGCATTTTGGTCATTATCTTCCGGCATCCCTGTCAGTTCCAGAAGCCTGTGGATAGTCTGTGCCTCGTAGCCGGTTGCCTCCGTCATTCGTTTGGCAGCCCGGCCTGTCGGTGCCGCAAGACGGATTTCTGCTCCCTGTCCTTCAAAATACCGAATGATTGCATTGATCGTAGTGGTCTTACCGGTTCCCGGTCCTCCTGTCAGAATAAACAGCCCATGACAGGCTGCCTCTGTGACAGCTTTTTTCTGCATTTCGTCCAGAACAGTCTCTGTTTCTTTCTCAATCTGCAGAATCTGCTTATTCATCATTTCCGGTTCTTCCGGATACAGGATATCCAGTTCTTTGAGCATTCTTGCCGTATTCAGCTCCAGATAATAATACAGCGTCGGATAAACAAGGATCTCTCCGTCCTTTTCCTTCTGGACCAGCTTACGGTCCACAGAAAGATCCATGAGGTGCTTTTCCATGTAGGAGGAATCCACACCCAGAAGCTCTGAAGATTTCTGAAAAAGTTCTTCTTTTGGAAGATAAACATGTCCGTCTCTCGATGCCTGCAAAAGAGTATACATCATTCCGCTTCGGATTCTGTAATCCGAATCTGTATGGATTCCAATCCGATAAGCAATCTCATCTGCGATCTTAAAGCCAATACCGCTGATATCATCTGCCAGCCTGTAAGGATTCTCCTGGAGAACGCTGTATACGGTTTCACCATATTTCTGATATATCCTGGCTCCCAGATTCAGAGAAATCCCATATTTCTGCAAAAACATCATTGCTTTGCGCATATCTGCCTTCTCAGCAACCTGCATCGCGATCTCTCTCGCCTTTTTTTCACTGATTCCCTTAACTTCTGCAAGACGTTCCGGTTCTTCTTCCACAATATGCAGGGTGTCTTTTCCAAACCGCCGGACAATCCTGGCTGCCAGTGCTGCACCAATTCCTTTGATGGCCCCGGATCCCAGGTAACGTTCCATCGCCATGGCATCCTCCGGCATTTTTTCGGTAAGGACAGACACCTGGAACTGCTTTCCATAAACAGGGTGCTGGATATAGCTTCCTGTAAGTTCTACCGAAGCTCCCATCGTAAGCACCGGAAAAGTCCCTACACAGGTCAGTTCTTCCTCACCGTCTACTCCTTTTAGTATCATTACGGTATATCCGTTTTCTTCATTTCGAAAAATCACATGATCGATATATCCCGTCACACTTTCGTTCATAATTCCTCATTTCCTATTCACAGATGTCTGTACAGCAAAACCAGGACACCCGAAACATATTTCAGGCATTCCTGGTTTTTCTTTTCAGATCTCTGCGATCATTCTTCCATTCTCGCCATGACCTCTGCATACTTTCCGGTTCCGATAGCCACTACATTGATGGCGTTCTGCACGGTCAGTGTATTCACTCCTGTTCTCTGCTCGATCAGCGTGTCCATTCCACTCAGCATTGCTCCGCCGCCGGCAAGAACAATTCCACGATCCACAATATCTGCCGCGAGTTCCGGAGGTGTTTTTTCCAGAACACTGTGAACCGTCTCTGTGATCTGGTTTATTGCATCCTTAAGCGCCACACGAATCTCCTCCGAGGTCAGTTTGATCGTCTTGGGAAGACCTGTCAGAATGTTTCTTCCCTTGACTTCCATAACTCTTGGATTTGCTTCCTCGATTGCAGTACCGATCCTGACTTTGATCATCTCTGCAGTATCCTCACCAATAAAAAGTCCATGTGCCTGACGGATATAACTCATAATCTCCTGGTCAAAGGTGTCTCCCGCTACCTTGATCGTAGAGGAAACAACAACTCCTCCCAGTGAGATCACAGCAACATCTGTTGTACCGCCCCCGATATCCACGATCAGATTTCCAAAAGGCTTTGTAATATCCACACCGGAACCTATTGCCGCTGCGATTGGCTCTTCCACAAGAAAAACTTCTCTTGCACCAGCCTGATAAGTAGCTTCCTCTACTGCGTGACGCTCAATCTCTGTAATTCCACTTGGTACACAAATGCTGATTCGCGGCTTACGAAAAGCTCTTCGTCCCATCGCCTTGGGAATAAAATATTTCAGCATTTTTTCCATTACAATGAAGTCTGTGATCACACCCTGTCGGATCGGACGGATCACCTCTATATTAGAAGATGCGTGTCCCGCCATCTGTTTTGCCTCTTCGCCGATGGCTTTGATCTTCTCGGTATCTTTGTCATATACTACCACCGTCGGTTCCTTAAGAACAAGGCCTTTTCCGGTAGAATAAACCAGACAGCTGCTGGTTCCCATATCTATTCCAATATCATTCGCTGGCATAATTATTCCCTTCCTGTTATTTTGCAGATGTTCAGCCCGGTTTCGGGATATTACCTGCTGAATCTTTACTTTTTGTTCTTTTTACAGATATTTCTTTACATATTGTCCGGTATAAGATTCCTGGCAGGAAGTAATCTCCTCCGGTGTACCTGTCGCAATGACCGTACCTCCACGGTCACCGCCTTCCGGTCCCATATCTATAATATAATCAGCTGTCTTGATCACATCCAGATTATGCTCGATCACCACAACCGTATTTCCACCATCTGTCAGCCGCTTCAGAATCTCCACCAGCTTGTGGACATCTGCAAAATGAAGTCCTGTCGTAGGCTCATCCAGAATATAGATCGTTCTGCCGGTGCTGCGTTTGCTGAGTTCTGCCGCAAGCTTGATCCTCTGTGCCTCTCCACCGGAAAGTTCGGTCGAAGGCTGACCAAGACGGATATAGGAAAGTCCCACATCATACAATGTCTGTATTTTGCGGCGGATAGACGGCACATTCTCAAAAAATTCCAGAGCCTCCTCGACTGTCATATTCAGGACATCATAGATATTTTTGTCCTTGTATTTGACTTCCAGAGTCTCTCTGTTATATCGTTTGCCCCTGCATACCTCACACGGAACATAAACATCGGCCAGAAAATGCATCTCGATCTTGATGATTCCGTCACCGCTGCACGCCTCACAGCGTCCGCCCTTGACATTAAAGCTGAACCGGCCTTTCTTGTATCCTCTGGCCTTGGCATCTGCAGTGGCAGCAAAAAGATCCCGGATCTGATCAAACACGCCTGTATATGTCGCCGGATTGGAGCGCGGTGTACGTCCGATCGGTGACTGGTCAATATTAATGACCTTATCCAACTGGTCAAGGCCCTGGATCTCCTTATGTTTACCTGGAATGGTTCTTGCACGGTTCAGATCCCTTGCCAGCGTCTTGTACAGAACCTCATTGATCAGTGAACTCTTACCGGAGCCGCTGACTCCCGTTACACACGTCATAATTCCCAGCGGAACATCCACATTGACCTGCTTCAGATTATTCTCCGCCGCTCCGCGGACCCTGAGCCATCCTGTGGGATGTTTGCGTTCTGTCGGCACCGGAATCCTGATTCTGCCGCTTAAATATGCCCCTGTGACAGACTCCGGATTCTTCATAAGAGTCTCGGCTGTACCAATCTCGACAAGTTTTCCACCATGCTCTCCTGCTCCCGGGCCGATATCCACAACGCAGTCCGCAGCCCGCATGGTATCCTCATCATGCTCCACAACGATCAGACTGTTGCCCAGATCACGCAGACGCATCAGTGCTCTCAGTAATTTATCATTATCTCTCTGATGAAGTCCGATGCTCGGCTCATCCAGGATATAGGCAACACCGACCAGACCAGAACCAATCTGTGTGGCAAGACGGATTCTCTGTGCCTCCCCGCCGGAAAGTGTCGCGGTTGCACGACTTAAAGAAAGATAATCCAGCCCCACCTCCTTAAGGAAGCCGACTCTCGCACGGATTTCCTTAAGGATCTGCTTTCCGATCAGTTCCTGCTGGCTGGAAAGCTTCAGATCTTTCAGAAAAACGCACAGCTTCTCAATAGAAAGTGCTGTTACTTCATAAATATTCTTATCTCCAACTGTGACAGCAAGTGATTCCTTCTTCAGTCGCTGTCCCTTACATATCTTACACGGTGTGATGCGCATAAAGGATTCATACTCCTGCTTCATCGCATCGGAACCTGTTTCTTTATATCTCTGCTCCACGTTCTTGATCAGTCCCGGAAACGCCACATCATAGATTCCCTCTCCGCGCTGCCCCTTATAATAGACTTTGACTGCATGTCCGTTGGTTCCATGGATCAGAATATTCTGAATCTCCTCCGGATAATCCTGAAACGGTGTATCCAGACTGAAATGGTATTCCTCAGCCAGAGCATTCAGGATTGCTCTGGTAAAACTTCCCTTATCTGTACAGGACTGCCATCCCATCACAGCTATGGCACCCTCTGAAATACTCAATGATTTGTCCGGTATCATAAGATCAATGTCGAATTCCATCTTATATCCCAGACCAAAACAGTCCGGGCAGGCTCCAAACGGATTATTAAAAGAAAAACTTCTCGGCTCAATCTCATCAATACTGATCTGACAGTCCGGACAGGAAAAACTCTGGCTGAAATTTATGACATTCCCATCCATGGTATCCACCATCAGAAGCCCGTCTGCAAGATCAAGAACTGTTTCGATAGAATCTGAAAGTCGTTTCTCAATTCCCGGTTTCACCACCAGACGGTCTACCACGATCTCAATATTATGCTTGATATTCTTGTCCAGTTTGATCTCTTCGGAAAGCTCATACAGGTTTCCATCGATCAGGACACGGACGTAGCCGCTTCGCTTTGCCTGATCCAGAAGCTTCGCATGCGTTCCCTTTCGTCCTCTGACCACCGGTGCAAGAAGCTGGAGCTTTGTACGTTCCGGCAGAGACATGATGTGATCCACCATCTGGTCTACCGTCTGCTTTTTGATCTCCTTACCGCACTTCGGACAGTGCGGGATTCCGATTCTTGCGTACAGCAGACGAAAATAATCATAAATCTCCGTTACAGTTCCTACGGTAGAACGCGGATTTCTGTTTGTTGATTTCTGGTCAATAGAGATTGCCGGCGGCAGTCCCTCGATCGACTCCACGTCCGGCTTCTCCATCTGTCCCAGAAACTGTCGTGCATAGGAAGACAGAGATTCCATATATCTTCTCTGTCCCTCTGCATAAATCGTATCAAAAGCAAGAGAAGACTTGCCGGAACCACTGACTCCCGTCAGCACTACAAACTCATCTCTTGGGATATCCACACTCAGATTCTTGAGGTTATTTACATTCGCACCCCGAATCCGGATAAATTTCTTCTTTGTTGTATGTTCCGCCATGGTTCTTATGCTCCTCTGTTTTCTCATTATATCTAATTTGCACTGTTTCTCTGTAATATTACTGTTCTTTCACTCATCCAGCAGAAAATCTGCCAGAACCGGATTGCTCACATGGATTCCCTTTCTGGTAAAACGCCAGAACTCGCCGGTGTGTTCCAGTAAATCCATGTCTTTATATTTTGTCAGAACAGAACCATAAATATCCTCTATCCTGCAGCCAAAATTTCTTTCAAACTGTCTTTCTGAGATTCCTTCCGTCATACGCAGCCCCAGGAACATGAATTCTTCCATCTCATTACTGCCGGAAAGCGTTGTGACATCCTCCCGGATTTTCTCCGGATCTGTACTGTCAGACAGGTACACTTTCATATCAGATGTATTGCTGAACCGCTGTCCCTGAAATAACGATGCTGCTCCCAGACCGGCTCCCAGATATTCTGTACGCTGCCAGTATCCCTTGTTATGTCTGCACTCAAATCCGTTACGGGCATAATTGGATATCTCATACTGATGGAATCCATATTTTCTCAGAATCTCTGCAGTATCCTCGTACATCTGGTATTCTTCATCTTCATTCGGAAGAATCAGCTTCTTCCTGGCAAAAGGAGTTCCCTCCTCGATGATCAGACTGTAGGCAGAAATATGTTCCGGCAAAAGTTCTGCAACAGTTTCCAGATTATGCTTCCAACTCTCGCAGGTCTGTCCCGGTATCGCAAACATCAGATCCACATTGATATTGTCAAATCCTGCTTCCCGCGCCCACTGATAACTCTGGAGAAATTCTTCATAGGTGTGGATCCTGCCAAGCATATCAAGTTCCTGCTGTACCGTGGACTGAAGTCCGAGACTGATTCTGTTGATACTGGCTTTACGGCAGAGCTTCATCTGCTCCAGACTGACTGTCCCCGGGTTCGCCTCCATTGTAATCTCCGCATCTTCGCTAAGATCAAATGCCTGTCTTATCTCATCCATGATCCGGCAAAGCTGCTCCCCACTGAGCACAGATGGCGTTCCGCCGCCGATAAATACGGAGACAACCTCATATGATTCTTTCTGTGAGATGCTCCTGATCTCCCGGCACAGTGCATCTACATAATTGTCCCGTGTCCTCTGGTCTGACGGCCCGGAAAGGAAATCACAGTACTGGCATTTACGGATGCAAAACGGAATGTGCACATATAATTCCAGTGGTGTCTTAGTATTCCTCACTGTAAGCATCCTCACTGTCATCATATTCAGAATCATCCTGACTGCTGTCGTCCTCTGAATATTCCTGGCTGTCTCCGCTGTCAGAAGAATCTCCTTCTGTATCTGAAGATGTATTTGCATCCGCAGATGTATTATTTGCAGAATTCGCGGCATCTGCTGCTGACGTACTGTCTGACACAGCCGCTGCACCACTTGTGGTATTAGCCGATGTAGAACCGGCATTTTCATCAAGATAGCTGTTCACCATCGTTACACCTCCGCTTGAAACAACCGCAGCGGAATTTACCTGCTCCGGTGCAGTTGTAGGTGTCGGCTCTGGTGTAATGCTGATCTTGATAACTTCTTCCGTTTCAGGATCAACCGCCTTCTTCTTACCGCATCCACAGCCCGCCAGAAGTGTACACATCAGAAGAACTGCTCCTGTCAGCAATAAACGTGATCTTATTTTTTTCATTCTCTGTTATCCTCCGATCTCCGGATGATCATTCATTGTTACTGTTTACCCCAGTTACAATAATTATTTATCATCCAGTTTCAGAACACTCATAAACGCTTTCTGTGGAATCTCTACGTTTCCTACCTGGCGCATACGCTTCTTACCTTCCTTCTGTTTCTCCAGAAGTTTCTTCTTACGGGAAATATCACCACCGTAACATTTGGCAAGTACGTCCTTACGCATGGCACGGACAGTCTCTCTGGCGATAACCTTGCTTCCGATCGCTGCCTGGATCGGGATCTCGAACAACTGTCTCGGAATCTCTTCTTTGAGTTTCTCGCACATTTTGCGTCCACGCTCATAAGCAGTATCTGCATGTACGATGAAAGAAAGCGCATCGACTTCTTCCTTATTAACTAGGATATCCAATTTGACCAGTTCACTGCGCTCATAGCCACAGAGTTCATAATCAAGAGAAGCATATCCTCTGGAACGGGATTTCAGTGCGTCAAAGAAATCATAGATAATCTCATTCAGAGGAAGCTTGTATTTCAGAAGTGCTCTCGTCTCTTCCATATATTCCATTCCGATATACTGACCACGGCGTTCCTGGCAGAGATCCATGATCGCACCGATAAACTCGGTTGTTACCATGATCTCGGCATTTACCATCGGCTCTTCCATATATTCAATCTCAGAAGGATCCGGAAGGTTGGATGGGTTGGTCAGTTCGATCATCTCTCCATTGGTCTTGTAGACCTTGTAGATAACTCCCGGTGCTGTCGTTACGAGGTCCAGATTATATTCTCTCTCAAGACGCTCCTGAATGATCTCAAGATGAAGAAGTCCAAGGAAACCACAGCGGAAACCAAAGCCGAGTGCTACGGATGTCTCCGGCTCAAAGAACAGAGAAGCGTCGTTTAACTGCAGCTTCTCAAGTGCATCTCTCAGATCACCATATCTGGCACCATCTGCCGGATAAAGTCCGCAGTAAACCATCGGCTGTACCTTCTTATATCCCGGAAGTGCCTCGGCACATGGTCTCTCATTATCTGTTACTGTATCACCAACTCTGGTATCTCCAAGGTTCTTGATACTTGCAGTGATATATCCAACCATACCTGCTGTCAGCTCATCACACGGAATAAACTGCCCTGCACCAAAATAACCTACTTCTACAACTTCCGTTGTAAATCCTGTTGCCATCATGCGGATCTGTGTACCTTTCTTTACACGGCCATCCAGCACACGGCAGAATACGATAACGCCCTTGTATGCATCGTAAATGGAGTCAAAGATCAGCGCCTTGAGCGGTGCATCCACATCCCCGTTCGGTGCCGGGATCTTCGTAACGATCTGCTCCAGAACTTCCTCTACATTCAGTCCTGTCTTGGCAGAAATCCTCGGTGCATCGTGTGCCTCGATTCCGATCACATCCTCGATCTCATTGACAACTCGATCCGGTTCTGCACTCGGAAGATCGATCTTGTTAATGACCGGAAGAACATCCAGATCATGGTCCAGTGCCAGATATACGTTCGCCAGTGTCTGTGCCTCGATTCCCTGTGCCGCATCCACGACAAGGATTGCGCCGTCACAGGCGGCAAGGCTTCTGGAAACCTCATAGTTAAAATCGACATGTCCTGGGGTATCGATCAGGTTGAAGATATATTCCTCCCCGTCACTCGCCTTGTACACGATACGGACTGCCTGGGATTTGATCGTGATACCACGCTCCCTCTCCAGTTCCATATTGTCAAGAACCTGTGACTGCATCTCACGCTCAGTCAGCGTACCAGTCATCTCAATAATTCGGTCAGCAAGCGTAGACTTGCCATGGTCTATATGTGCAATGATACAAAAATTACGGATTTTGCTCTGATCTATCATTCTTGGATGTGCTCCCTTCTATATATATGTGCTTCACGAAAATTCTCTATATCGTGGGTCATTATAGCATAGCCATTCGCGTTTCGTCCAGCCATTTAGCCCCTTATTCCCGCTCTGTTTCTATATTATTTCCATCTCCCCAGCGCCACCTAAGTTCCGACGCGCAAATTGAAATTCCCCTGTAATCTGGAAATTCTTCTTTTGATATGCCATCACAGTCACACCAGAAAATTTTGCCATCTTCCAATATCAGAGTTACTCCAAAGATTTCACAGGTATATTCTTCATCATACGGAAATAATTTCAGATACTCAATGCCCGAGAATTCCAGTTCGATTGTATTTCTTTCCACTTCCTGACGCTGAATAAAAACATTTACCTTTCGCTTATCATTGATCGGATACATTGCCAGATCTTTACCAACGTATGCACCACTGATATATCTCAGTTCCGTGAGACAGGTGTCATGAAAAAATCCTGCTTCTTCTAGCAAAACAGTACGTGTTTTATCATCGATCACTTTATTCCACATATTTTGCCCTCGATTTATGGATTTGCTATTGTATATATCGGACACCGCAGATTTCGTACAGAACGTATACAGACCCTATATTTATCTCTTCTTTTCCACAATACATGACTTTCTTATAGATGTTATTAGTTTTGGTTGTCTTTACAGTATAGTATGTCCTGAAAAAAATCCTGGTTTCCTTTATTATCTCACAATTTCCCAGTTTATATTGTTTCGGCAGTTTTTCACCGATGTTACACCAACCTATATGATATCGAAAATTTTTCCATGTCAGACGTTTGAGCCTTCTATGCACTGTACAAAACCCAGAAATATATTCCAGACATATAACAGGCACAATGCCATAAAACATTATAAGTGCCGGAGTGCCTTCAATATCTTTACCGAAGATGCATTCAATCCATAATAAAAGCGTCGCCGCCCCCAAACAGCATACCAATATCCAGACATCAATTACATTTGCCCTGCTAACAGGAATTACATTACCTTTATACAGTACTTTGTTACAGATAGATGATGTTCTTAGCTGATCTGGCAAATAATATTCGCCCAGTTGAACATGCTCTCGATGAATTCGCCTCACCCCATACAGTCCGCCAGAAAAGAAAAACAATATAAGACACTGTTCACTCAACACGTAGAGTTTTAACACCCAAAAAGCACCACACAACAGCAGACAAATCGTGGTTACCTTACTGTTCCTGTCAAACAATTCCTTATACAGTTCTTCGTATTTCCTGGCCTTTTCTAACTGTTTCATACATTCTCCTTATCCATTCTTTATTAGCTTGAATGAAAAAGTAAATTCTACATTCTAATATACCTTGATTTTATGCGGGAT